>CAZLPL010000122.1:0-1595 GCA_964561405.1 Microcaldota archaeon | reverse complement strand
ATGAGGACGCGCCCCTGAAGGAGAAGCTTAAAGACCCTAACATAAAAGACATAGCTAAGATCTATTTCGATAATGAGACAAAGGCGTACAGGTTCGCAAAGGCCCTATATGAAGTTAAGTCTAAAAATGTGTTGAGACTCAAGAACTGCGGACCTGATCTGCCGATAGCCACATGGAAAAGGTATCTTGACTTTGGTGTTATGGTCGGGCTGCTCAAGCATGAGGATGGAGCGTACAGCTTTACTGACAGGTATTCGAAGCCGCTGAAGAACATCTCGCTCTACATCAGGGCATGGATGGATCTGCAAAAGCAGGAGGATCTTAATCTGCTATTTGCAACTGCAAGGACGGACAGACAGAAGAAGCGTGGAGGAAGGCAAGTTGCTGAGCAGGAAGCGCAGAGCGCACAGAATGTGGTTAATGATGTTGCATGACTTATCTGGCCGCGTGCCAGATTGTGCCAAACTCACTATCCTCAACTATGACCGAATGTTCATTCCTAAGCCTTTCCCTTATCTCCTCGGCATCATTGAATCTCTTTTCTCCTCTTAGCTTTTCGCGCTCCTTTATGAGCTGGGCTGCACGCTGCATAATCCAAAACAGCCTTTATCGCGTATTGCTTGATCTGCTTGTCTATAGATCCATTAAGCTCTGCGAACGTCCTGAGGTTGTTTATTGCAGTGGCAAGGCTATTTAGGGCAACAGGAGTATTGAAGTCGTCGTCCATGGCTGCTTCGAATTCGGACTTCATGTGGTCGATATGGCCGGTGACCATGCTGCTGCGCCCAGTGCCGCCTGATTCTTTGAGGTTATAGAAGATGCTAAATGATGCGTACATGTAATCCAGGCGCGCGCGCGCCTTTTTAATAAGGTCTTCAGTATATGCCATGTCCTTTCTATAGTGTGTAGAGACCACAAGCAACCTTAGGGCCTCCGCATCATAGGACTTGAGAAGATCCCTTATGCGTATGAAGTTCTTTAAGCTCTTGGACATTTTCTCGCCCTTTATCAGCATTATGCCAGAGTGCATCCAGTACTTCACGAACGGCTTCACACCAAATGCGGCCTCTGCCTGGGCTATCTCATTGGTGTGATGCGGGAATACCAGTTCTATGGCGCCACCATGAAGGTCGTACTGCTTACCAAATATCGCATGGGTTATTGCCGTGTCCTCTATGTGCCACCCTGGCCTTCCGTTGAATTTCAATTTCTTGCCGTCTACCTCAAGGAATATGAGCCAGCTAGGCTCTCCCTGCTTGGATCCCTTCCAGAGTGCAAAATCATAGCCATTCCTTTTGCCTTCTCTTGGCTCTATTCTGTGCTTTGCGAGCTCTTCCAGATCCATGCCCGAGAGGTTTGTGTAGTCCTTGAATTTCGAGACATCATAGTATATGTCATCTTCGAGCATGTATGCGAAACCTTTGTCAATAAGGAGCTGTATCTGCAGCCTAATTTCTTCTATGTAATCGTGGGACCTTGGATACTGATCAACATTCCCCTTTACGCCTATAGCAGCCATGTCCTCCATGAACCTTGATTCAAACTCCCTGGCAAGTGCTATTGGGTCTTTATTCTGCTCCTGTGCCCTCCTTATT
>CAZLPL010000121.1:0-1632 GCA_964561405.1 Microcaldota archaeon | reverse complement strand
CGTGAGGAGGGGAATCTTCTCTATCTGCGATATCTTGATGGCAAGCTTGTCAAGGTTGTCCACGTTCTGTATCACCACTATCATTGGCTTTATTGGTGCGACGCGTATGACCACCATGGGCGACCTGCCTGTGCTCACCTGGTCGAAGACGAACGCCCTCTCATTGGTGGTGCCGAAAAGCTTGGGATACTCGCTAGGGGATATCTCCAGTATTACACGCAGACTGTCAAGAAGAGTGTAGCCGAATATCTTCATGGTGTCCAGATAGTTCGGATTTGATACTATCTTGGCCTCGATTATCCTTGCGAAGTCGGTGCCGCTTATTGGCGCTGAGAAGTCGTGGACCATGAAGAAAGGGGTGTTCTCCTGGGGCAGGTTGTACTTCTCCAGGTTCCGCCTGACCTCGCCGCCCTTCTGCTCATCCAGGAGGAAGAGTGCGGCAACAAAACGCTTTATTATGCCCACCCCAGGGCTTGCGCGCCTGTTTCCCTCGTAATCGCTTATTGTTGACGTGGATATCTTGAGATGCTTGGCAAGCTCTACCTGTGATATTCCGAAGAGCTCCCTCCACTTCTTCATCGTGCTTCCGGGGCTGTCGGACAGTGTTATCTCGCCTGCTATTCGTTCCTGCAATGTGTCCATGCATATACCTTGCCGATAAGATTTATAAGATTGCAGACATTCTACTTTGCTTTGCCATGCTTCCTTATGGCCCCTTTTCGGGTTTTGCGCGCGGCATTATCATACGAGGCATAGAGGGCATCGACATCGGCCTCACTCACCAGCTCGGGCTCCCTGTGCGCCAGCAAGGAATAGCCTATCAGGCCTATTCCTGCAAGGAACAGGAACGCTGCGAGTATGCCGTACGCGCCTGAAGAGAACAAGGTGCTGGTTGTGGATAGCCTTGGCTTCTGTATTATGGAATAGTAAACAAGCATGTTCTGGCTGCCGAAGTTCTGGAATACGTTGTAGTACGTGCCGTTGGAGAATATGGCCGTTCCGTTGTAGAAGTAGCTGCCCTGGGGCAGCCTCCCAACGGCGCTGGGAAATATGCCTGATGAATTGGAGTATATGATCTCGTAAACACCCACGTCATTGTAGGCATAGGCCGCTGATAGGAGTCTGGTAGAGTTTAGCATTCCAGATACTCCGGAAAAGGCCTGGCTGTCAAGAAGATAGTATGTGAGGTTACTGCTGTTGGCGTAATAGAACGTGCCCACGGCAGTGCCGTTTGATACGTGGAAAGGCATAGCAGCCGAGGAGTGTGGGTCCACCACAACGGACTGGAGCGCACTGTTTGCCACGCTGCTCTCGAACTGGAGGGAGCTTTCATACACTAGCATTACGGAAAATACCATGAGTATTATGCCGATTATAGTAAGCTGCTTCACGTGCTCCACCAATGTTATTGATGTATATTGGTCAGTCATGCATAAATTTATATACAGATGTGGAATAGAGATAGTGGTGGGATTTTTGGGAGAGCCTCTCGAGTTTGTTAAGACAGGTATAGAAGGACTGGACGCAATGCTTTTCGGAGGCATACCAAAGGAGAATCAGGTAATCCTATCAGGAGGTCCGGGGGCGGGGAAGACGCTGCTGGCTTTTGAATTCCTTTACAGGAATGCTAAG
>CAZLPL010000120.1:0-1667 GCA_964561405.1 Microcaldota archaeon | reverse complement strand
AGGCCTTGCCGGTAAAAATTGGCTATGAGGCCTTCGCGCGCCTCAGGCGGCAGGTCCGTCAACGGAACGCCAAGCGCCCCTGCGGCCCTTATTGCAAGCGTTCCCCTGCCCTGCTTTATTACTTCGACGACTACCTCTTTATTAAATGACTCCCTCTCTGTGCGGGTGAACCCCTGCTCCAACGCAATCTCAGAGGCGCGCTCGCGGATAGGGCCAGTGGTAGGCTTTACACATTTGGATGCAACTACACGCACCATGTAACCCATATCAGACCGGGTAAGCTTGCGCTGGTTATCTGAATTTTTGACCTGTCGCATATGGTAGGTAATTTCGATACCCATATTTATATATTTCTTTCATCGCGAGGAAAGGTCATGTTCTTCATCGGCCTCTTTCTTTCTCTCAGCGCATGTGCATCCGCAGTAACAGCCTTCTCCGCACCTGCAGCCCGACCTGCATCCGCACCTGCAGCCTCCGCCGCACTCGCAACCTGCACCCGCTCCCTGATTAGGCATAAAACCACTTGCATCCTATTTTGTAGATAATGCATATAAAGGATGGGAATGGATTACTAGTGCTAAGGTGACGTGATGCCTTTCCAACACGATGTTTCAGTGCGCTCCTGAGCCCCTTCCGGCTCGCAACTAGCAGCATTGATGCCCCACTCTTTCTCAATTCGAATGGGCTAATCTTGATTTGGTGATGCCTTTGGAACACGACCATTCGCAATTAGGCGATACAGAGCAACAGACGAAGGTGAATTCGTAGACCTCTACAGGCGTGTCTTCAGGGAGCCCCCTTGGAATGAGGAATGGGGCGAGAATGAGGTGAAGAATGAACTTGCTGGATATTTCGGGGAGCGCAGCCTCGATTTCAGGGTAGCGGCCAGAAGAAGTGAGGGACCGGAAACTGTGATAGGCTTCAGCGTAGCCTATGAGGTAGGTCTGGAACGCTTCCCGATGCTTGCACCATTCTTTGAGGGAAGCGGAGGATCCAATGGCCATGCAGGAAGTGCGAGGTTTGTCTATGGCGACGAGCTTGGCGTGGATGCTGATTGGAGGAGGAGAGGAATCGGCACGGCGCTCCTGGCTGGTAGATTGAATGCGTATGATCTTGCCTTTGGCGCTGATGGCGGCGCTCCTGCGGCTTTCATGATAGGGAGAACAGACCTGGACAGCAAGACCGTTCCCATATACAAGAGGCTGGGCTACATCTTCACTGGCATAATGGATACGCAGTATCCGGGCAGGGGCTACTTTTTTAAGCAGATAAGATGATGGCATGAGGCCGGGTCATCCGTTTGTACGTATCGCAACACGCGCCACATGCTCAAGCGTGGAGTCCCTTAGCGGATACTCTCCAGTGAAGCATGCATCGCATATGTCGGTCCTGCCTATGCCTTCCCTCAGCTCTTCTACAGTTATGTGCGCAAACGAATCGGCGCCTATCGACCTTGCAAACTCGCCGAGTGACATCCTATTTGCTACAAGCTCGCCGCTTGTTGGAAAGTCCACGCCCATGAAGCACGGGAATGAGATTACCGGGGAGCCTATTCGGAAATGGATCTCCGTTGCGCCGGCTTCCCTGAGCAGGCTGGCAAGAACCTTGTCGGTATGACCGCGCACCCTCGAGTCGTCGACAACCACAACCCTCTTGTTCTTGACGGT
>CAZLPL010000119.1:0-1798 GCA_964561405.1 Microcaldota archaeon | reverse complement strand
TATCCTTCATAATACTTGCAGCATTCACCTTCACAAGCGGGCTCAGGGGGGTTACGCTAGGATCCATATTCAAGGACATTCTCATATTTACTACAGTCATAGTCGTCATAGTGGCAGTTCTGTTATCTTACGGTGGCTTCACGCATGCGTTTGCCTCCATATCGCAGATAAAGGGTGCCGCAGCATCCGCACCATGGTCCAACCTCCCTGCGGCTAGCGTGCCCGCATTCTTCACCCTCTTCGTAGGCAGTGCATTCGCGCTTTACCTTTACCCACACATAATAAACGGCAGCCTCGCATCCAATTCAAAGAAGACCCTGAGAAGGAGCCTTGCAGTGCTTCCTGTGTATTCCATAGGCCTTGGGCTCCTTGCCTTGTTCGGGATAGTGCTCTATGGCGTTCCAAGCGCCCTTGCCATAGTGAAAGCGACCGGCAATGGGCTCCTTACAGTGCCTGCGCTTGTAGTCACGGTACTTCCTGGATGGCTTGCGGGCATATGCCTCCTAGGCATATTTGTGGGAGGCATGGTTCCTGCCGCATTGATGGCAATAGCATCTGCAAACCTCCTCGCAAGGAACGTTGCCAAAGAGATAAAACCCGACATAACTCCAGAGGGCGAGACCAGGCTTGCCAAGTGGCTATCTGCAATAATAAAATTCATCGCCTTGGGATTCGTCTTCATCATACCTCTTACATACGCGATACAGCTACAGCTTCTAGGCGGTATAATAATATTGCAGCTGCTTCCAGCAATCTTCCTTGGCCTGTACACCAAGAGGCTGGACTGGAAGCCCCTGCTTCTCGGATGGGTTGCCGGACTTGCATCTGGCATATGGCTCGTGCTTATTGCAAACCATTTCGGACCGCTGAGCACATCCAACTTCCCAACGGGCTTCGGACTGCTTTACATAGGCTTGATCGCGCTTTTGATAAACCTCGTGGTATCTCTGCTGGGATCCTTCCTTGTTGAGCTCGCAGGCGCCAGGAGGGACGGCCTGATAAAGGACGCCGAGCTCATAAAGGATGTGAAGCTTTCACGCACTGCGTGAAGGTCTTTCCATCCATGCTTGATGCCTTCCCTATTCGATGGTTGTAATGGGTTCTAAGAAACATGGTAGAGGTGCAAAACCTTGTCAAGAGGTTCGGCAGCCTTACTGCTGTTGACCATGTGAGCTTCCAGATACCTGCTGGTGAGATATTTGGCATATTGGGCCCAACGGTGCCGTCAAGATCACCCTAATCAACATGCTGTTCAATCTCCTCATGCCTACTTCCCGAAAGATACAGGTATCTGGCATAGACATATCCGAGGAGCCATTCAGGGCTAAACGGCTGCTGGGCCTAATGATTCATGAGACAATAGTGGAGGCGGACCTCACTGCCAGGGAGAACCTGCGGCTTTTCTGCAAGTTGTATTAGATACCAAGCCAAGAGATCGACAAGAGAGTGCAGCAGGGGCTTGAGGATGCAGGCCTGGTGGAATTCCCCGACCAACGGACAGGGACCTTTTCAGGAGGGGGGAACATCTTCCTGATCCTAAGCCTGCCATAGTGGCTTCAGGGATTCAGTATAATAGATCCCATGACCTATGCCACCGATGCGTTCAGGAACGTTGTGTTGCTAGGCACATTCCATGTGTCCAGCATAGCTATAGACTTCGCCATACTTGCGCTTTACGGCGTAATAACCACTGCCCTGAGCATAATGCTGTTCAAGAGCAGGCTAGAATGATGCAGAATGGATTGTACTATCCCGAAATAATGTCCTCTCGACAAGGGAATATGTCTTTTACCGTGAC
>CAZLPL010000118.1:0-1957 GCA_964561405.1 Microcaldota archaeon | reverse complement strand
CTTGGGCTTCCGGACAACATAAGGGAGCAGACCGCGCTGCTGTATAGGCAGTGCGTCAAGAACAACCTGATAAGGGGAAGGCCCATAGAAACAGTGGTAAACGCGGCACTGTATGCGACATGCAGGAGCGCCGGAATGCCTAGGACACTTGACGAGATCTCGCAGATATCAAACGTTTCCAAGAAGGAAATAGGGAGGACCTACAGGATAATAGCGCACGAGCTTAACCTGAAGATACCGCTTACCGACCCATCGAGCTACGTTCCCAGGTACGTCGCTGCGCTCAAGCTCAGCGGTGGTGCCCAGGAGAGGGCAATGGCACTGCTTAAGCAGGCTATGAAAAAGGGGCTGATAAGCGGCAGGAGCCCCACAGGAGTCTCTGCTGCTGCAGTATACATAGCCGGAGCACTTGCAGGCGAGAGGCGCACACAGAAGGAGGTCGCTGACGTTGCAGGAGTCACAGAGGTCACGATACGGAACAGGTACAGGGAGCTCAAGCAGGAGCTTGCAATAGACGTAAACCTCTGAAGATGCTTAGATGAGACTGGCATCCGGCTTGGCGATAGTGCTGCTGTTTCTTTCACCCGTTTTTGCAGCCCAAGCCTTCCCCGGAGCTGCAACCATAGGCAACGTGAACTACACCCGCAGCCAGGCCGCCAATATACTATCTAACACCTCAGCATACGTAAACAGGATTAACGAGAGCGGCTACATTTTTTCTTATCCGAATATGAGCAGGTCGTATGCATACCTGAATGAGGCAGCCGCAAGCCTGAACCAGTCCCCAGGAGGCTCTGTTTTTTATGCGGAGATGTCGGCAGCGTATGCTAGGGAGACGTATGCCGAAATGGGCACGCAAAGGCCTTTTTACACTGCCATCGCAATTGCTATAACCTTTGCCGCTGCATCTATCCTTTATTTCCTTATGATCCCGGTTAAAAAAGGTGGAAGCCATGGAAAACCAACAAAGAGAAAGTAGTGGAGGGAGGGTGGAAACCATTCCGAACGTTCCGCTTAGGAACATGAACGACCTTTCAGAGTATTACACGCCAGGAGTCGCGAGGCTATGCCTGAAGATAAAGGAGGACAGGGAGAAGGTTTTCGAGCACACGGGGAAGGGAAATACCATAGCGATAGTCTCAGACGGCACACGCATACTTGGCCTGGGCAACATAGGGCCCGAGGCAGGGCTTCCGGTGATGGAAGGCAAGGCCATACTCTTCAAGAAATTCGGGGGAATTAATGCAGTGCCGCTCTGTATAGGCACAACCGATGAAGACAAAATAGTCGAGTTCGTAAGAAACATTGCGCCGACTTTCGGCGCGGTGAACCTGGAAGATATCGAGTCTCCGAAGGCATTCAGAATCTTCGATAAACTGCAGGACCTCAGCATACCCGTATTCCACGACGACAGGCATGGTACGGCGGTTGTAACTGTAGGCGCGCTGATTAACGCAGTGAAGCTTGTGGGGAAGGATAGAAAGGCACGCATAGTAATAAACGGCGCCGGAGTTGCTGGCATAGGGACCGCGAGCCTTGCGCTGGCCTCGGGCTTTAGCAATGTGACCCTGGTCGACAGCAGGGGAGCGATATACGAGGGCAGGAAAGAAGACATGAATAAATTCAAGGAAGAGATTGCAGCTAAGACAAACAAGGATAATACCCGGGGAGGCATAGAGGAGGTAGCATACGGCGCGGATGTGCTCATAGGCCTTTCAAGGAAGGGCGCTTTCACAGGTAAGGTAATAGGCGGAATGGCAAAGAAACCTATAGTCTTTGCACTTGCAAACCCAGAGCCAGAGATAGGCTATGAACAGGCAAAGGATGCCGGAGCATTTATTGTCGCTACAGGGGCAAGCAATAAGCCCAACCAGGTAAACAATGTCGTAGCTTTCCCAGGGATAATGCGCGGAATACTTGATTCGAGAGCCATGGGGATAACAGAGAGCATGCTCTC
>CAZLPL010000117.1:0-1980 GCA_964561405.1 Microcaldota archaeon | reverse complement strand
GCCTACATATTTCAAGGGATCCGAGAAGGCAAAGCGCCTGGAGTCCAGGGCCCCGGACCCAACTGCAAATCCATATCTAGCATTCTCTGCGATATTGATGGCTGCGTTGGATGGCGTCAAGAGGAAATCAGATCCTGGGGATCCTGTAGTTTCGCAGAACATATGGCACATGGGCAAGGAGGAGCGCGCAAAGCTAGGGGTGCGGGAGATACCAAGGAGCCTGAGCGATGCCTTGGACGAGCTCGAGTCAGACAACGCCTTCCTAAAGCCGGTTTTCGGAAACGAGGTTCTCGAAACCTATTTGGAGCTGAAGCGAAAGGAGTGCATGGAAATGGCATCATTCCCCCACCCTGCCGAGATCTATAGGTATCTGGACGGGTGACATCGACTGCGTGTCACGCACGCAGAAATGGTGCTAGTGGCAAGGGCACAAATTCCACCGACAGCAGCTAGTACATATCCATACATGCGGAACTATGCCGTGCATATTGCATGCATGCAACGTGTGGTAGCGGCTATAGCCATTTGCACATGCGCTTCGCCCAAGGGCCAGAAAAATAAGAGCCTTGGCGCTTACCTGGTGCATTTGCATTGTGCAATGCTGATTATTTAGGCACTTTGTTTTCAGTCAGTAAGCGTATGGCAATGGCAAATGCCTTGCTTCGGCCAGCCATATGGCCCTATGTCTTAGCCGTACTAAGCGCCTTCTTCACATCCCTTTCCAGCTGCCTTGCGTTGCGGTACACTATGCCATTTATCCCCAGCCTCTTTGCAGCTTCGATGTTCTCCTTCTTGTCATCTATAAAAAGTATCTCTGATGGCTTAACCCCAAGCTTCCTGATCATGTACCTGTACACCTTGAGATGGGGTTTTATATCTCCAATCTTGTAAGAGAGGAATTCGTGCTTGAAGACGTTTCCGTCAACAACCACGTCCAGGACTGCCATATGCCTTGATTTGTTCACATTGCTAAGCACTGCTACGTCATATTCTTTGAATAGCTTCCTAGCAAGCCTCTCAACCGGTCTGTTCGGCTTTGCGATGTTGGGAAAGAATTTGTCATATCCTATATCGGATTTCGGTATTCCGATGGCATGTGACATCTTCTCCTCTAGCTGCGAAGTTGTTATTTTTCCCGCGTCAACCTGTTCGGAGTACTTTGATATTGCCTTGAAGAACGCACTCCGGTCTATGTCGTGCTTCCTTGAAAGATATTTGTAATACATCTCGTCGTCGTATTTTATCAGCACTCCACCTATGTCGAATACAATGCTTTTTATCATGATAATCACGTCTCCATGAATTCAAGCCCATAATCCTCCCCGAGCCGTTTCTGGCTCACTTGCGAAGGCGACATGTCCACCGAGGATTCAAACTTCTTGCTCTTTGGGAATAGTATGAAGTCGCGTATGTTCTGGGATCCCGCGAGCATTGCCGTTATCCTGTCCAGGCCAAGCCCCATGCCTCCTTCTACGGGCGTGCCGTACGATAGCGCCTCGATGAAGAAGCCGAAATTTCTGTCTATAGCTTCGTCGTCCATCCCGAACAGCTTCATTATCTTCCTCTGCAGTTTTGGGTCGTTTATCCTTATGGCGCCGCTGCCAAGCTCCTCACCGTTGAGGATCAGGTCGTACTGCCTTCCTCTGACCTCCTCCGGCGCCGTGTCTAGGAAATCTATGGTGGATTCAGTTGGCGAAGTGAAAGGGTTGTGCGCAGGCATCGCTTTTCCAGTCACCTCATTCACCTCGAAAAGAGGGAATTCATCAACCCATAGGAATGCATACTTCGAATCATAAATTCCAACTTTGTCCCCTATCGCTTTCCTGAGCCTGCCCATTGCGTCAAGAAGGATCCTCTCAGAAAGGTCTGCTCCTATTATGATTATGTCACCGTCCTTGGCTCCGAGCCTGGATCTAATGCGCTCTTCGCACGTACCAAGCGATTCGGCTATGCTCTCTGGCTCGGAATGTATCCTACTTC
>CAZLPL010000116.1:0-2036 GCA_964561405.1 Microcaldota archaeon | reverse complement strand
CATCGTGCTAAGGGACGTGCGCGGCCTTCTCCAGGTAGCCTTAAAGAAAGATAATGTTAATGAAGAGTCGTGGAATGCCGCAAGGGAAGCGACCGTGGAATCCAGTGTGGATATTTCAGGCACAATAAACGAAGACCCCAGATCGCCAACAGGATATGAGCTGACAGCTTCATCATTCAAGGTTGTCGGCATATCCGAGCCTTTCCCAATAACAGAGTACCAGAGCGCTGAGCTTCTGCTCGACAAGAGGCACCTATGGCTCAGGAGCCAGAAAATGATAAACGTGATGAGGGCGAGGGCTGCGATATTCAGGTACGCGAGGGAGTTCCTTGACAGGCGCGGCTTCTACGAAGTCACGCCGCCTATCCTCACCACAGCAGGAGGGGAGACTGGCGCAGACCTCTTCGAGACGGACTTCTTCGGCAGGAAGGCTTACCTGACAGAGTCATCGCAGCTGTACGTGGAGGCCATGGAGTTCGCACTTGGGAAGACGTATTCACTTGTGCCTTCTTTCAGGGCTGAGAAGTCTAGGACAGTGAAGCACCTTGCAGAATACTGGCACCTTGAACCCGAGATGCCGTACTTCAACAACAAGCAGGCAATGGATCTTGAAGAGAGGCTCGTAAGCAGCATTGCGAACAGGCTGGCAAAGGAGAATGCAGATGCACTGGAAAAACTTGGTGTCAACAAGGAGGAACTGCTCAAGATAAAGCCGCCGTTCGAGAGGATATCGTACGAAAAAGCTCTTGAAATACTGAATGATAAGGGTATGCCCAGGGTGTGGGGAGACGACTTCGGCGTGGAAGACGAGCGCGCACTTACTGAAGACAAGTCCAGGCCCATTTTCATATATAACTGGCCAAGGGAGATAAAGCCGTTCTACATGCCCATAAACCCCAAGGATACCAGAACAGTGATGAATTCGGACATGCTAGCGCCGCATGGCCACGGGGAGATAATAGGCAGCAGTGAGAGGGAGTGGAGGCTCAACGAGCTTATTGATAGGATGCACGAGGTCGAAGAGAAGAAGAACATAAAGTTCAACATAAAGAGCTACGAGTGGTGGATAGAGCTCAGGAAGTACGGTTCGGTGCCCCATTCAGGGTTCGGCATGGGCATGGAGAGGGTAATCAAGTGGCTGTTGAACCTCGACCATATAAGAGACGCGATACCATTCCCTAGGATGTCCAACAGGCTGGAGCCGTAACTATGGCGTGTGCCAGAATAACAGATAAACAGGAGTATTTTGGACTTAAACACTAGCTTTTAATATTACAAATTGGCAACTGGATATCAGGTAAATCGATATCATAAGTGTAAACTATGCGCACATTTAGAATGCCAAAACAAGCAGATTCTTTAAGTTTAGTATGCATGGATGTCAAGTTCAACAAAATTCTTGGAAAGATTATGCGCGGGGAGGAAGGAACGGCATTGTCAATTAGAAATGCTGGAGGATTTGCAGATGCGCACACGCTGAAAATTGCTAGGCGCATAAGGCCAGGGTCTACAGTAAATCTTCTGATACACGGTGGTGGAGCTGAATATGGAGAGTGTGGTGGCGTGGTCTTCATGCAGTCGGTGTTTGCCGGCAGGCGGCCTGAAAGTGCCATGCTTAAGGCAGTGGCTGGTGGTTTCGCTAGTTTTCTAGGTGGAAAGAGAATCAATCCTGAAAATATGACTACAGAAAGCTCTAGGCCAGAGTTGGTTGGGCTATGGTGGGAGTATCAGCGTGGGCAGGTCTGGGGAGCTGTGAGAAGAATCAGGGGAGTGGAAATCAATGACCATGGGGGACCCCTAGATATAAGCTCTGAAAATAGGGAAGGAAAGAAGGTAGTGCTTGCGACAAATGACCTTACTATGCGCCCAGACGAACTTGCAGCACATGTAGTAGAGCATTACCCCAGCGTTGGGGATGCACTGTGCTACAGTGTAAGCGCACCAGTTTCTGCAGCACATGCGCTAGCAAGTATGGAAGTTGCTGCTTTGATAGGCATACGGGATGTTTTTGCCGTAGCTATGGTAAGAGGATACGA
>CAZLPL010000115.1:712-2311 GCA_964561405.1 Microcaldota archaeon | reverse complement strand
CGTTGCCCATCACCATTATTGCAACGAATGTGCCGCCAACAGCGTACGTGAAGCTGTCCCCAGGAATTATCTTTGAGCGGTAGAGATTGAAGGGGAGGAAGCCTAGTATAGAGATGAACAGCAGGGCTGATAGGATGGTGCCCATGCTGTTGCCGTACACTAACGAATAGACCAGAAGGCCAAGTGCGGCAACAACCGTAGTGCCCGGCTGCAGACCGTCGAACCCTCCGAGCAGGTTAACGGCATTTGATACGAACACCACTGCGAGAGGTATTATCACAAGCGGGTAAAAATATCCGAAAGATACGCTACCTACGAAAGGCAGCAATATGTGGCTTACTCCGGCGTTTATGGCCATGAGCGGAAGCGCGCCGACCAGAGTCAGTATGGGCTTTTGCCACTGCTTGAGCCCTTTGCGTATGTCCTTCATATCTGTGGACTGCACTCTCTGCGACTTCACATTTATGTCGTCAAGGAAGCCCACCATTGCTATGAGCACTATGGACAATGATACGGCAAGGAGCTGCGCAACATCCAGTATCGGGCGGTAGACGAAGCTGGCGCCGAAGGTGTAAGTCAATATGCCCAGAGTTATGGCGAATGCCACGGCAAGTCCACCGCTGCTTGCTATCCTTATGGCCTTCCCCTTGTTCCTGTCTTCGGCGATTATGCCTGCCCCGTAAAGGTAATCTATCAGGAACTTTGTTCCGAAGTATGATGCGAACAGCGTTATCGCTGCAGGAACTATTAGAGTAAGATACGAATCGTACATTGATAGTGTTAAGAAAGATAGCCTATAAAAACGCTTTCAAATAAACCTAAATATGCAGGATTGGTGGATGCATGCTAGCCGTTTACGTTTACACCGCCTTCTCTGTGCTCGTCTTCCTTGGAATGCTCGCAATAGACTTCGCGCCCAGGAAGCATGAAAAGGCCGCCGCCGTGCGCAAGAGGTTCTTTCCGCGCACTCTGGTGATAGTCCCATGCCGCGGAGTGGATCTGGGAATGACCGAGAACCTGAAATCCATAGGCTGGCAGGATTATCCCAACTACGAGGTAGTGGCAGTTGTAGATTCGGAATCTGACCCAGCCTTGGGGTGCATATCCAAGGCAGGTATGCGCTACGTGCATTCGGGATACAGGGGAGGGAAGAGCAGCGGAAAGGTCTTTGCCATACTCTTCGCGATCAGGAAGTTCAGGAACTTCGATGTGTACGTTATAGCGGATTCGGACATAAGGGTGGAAAAGAACTGGCTTGCAAACCTCGTGGCGCCGCTAGCCTCTAGCGCAGTGGGAGTATCTACATCCTTCCCCAAGTTCGTGCCCGACGCAGGTGTATGGTCAAAGGTGAAGATGCTGTGGGGGTTCGCAGGGCAGGGAATGATGGAGTCTAAGAGAACAAGGTTCGGATGGGGAGGATCGCTCGCATTCAGGAAGGAATTGATGGACAGGGAGGCCATAAGGATGCTTTCCAATTCCAGATATGCAGTTTCTGATGATATTTCTATAACAAAAGCAGCTAGGGAGAGGGGACTGGAAGTTGCATACGTGAAGGATGCGCAGCCGCAGGTGCACTCGGCTGACGACATGCGCACGTTT
>CAZLPL010000115.1:0-702 GCA_964561405.1 Microcaldota archaeon | reverse complement strand
TGCAGAGTGGTCGACAAGGCAGGCTGCGCTAAGCATACTGGGCTACAGGAACAACCTCTACTTCGGCATGGCGTTCTATTCCGCTGAGATACTGCTCATGGCTTCCGGGATCGCCCTGTCATATGCGATATCCCCGATCTTCGTGCTTATGCTAGTGCACTTGGCCAAGAGCGAATGGAAGACCCTGAAGAGGGCTGGAAGCTTGGACCCAGCCATAGCGCTCATGGTGCCGGCCATGCCGTTCATATACCTGATCAACCTCGCAGCAGCCGCAAGAATGAAGACGATAACCTGGAGAGGGAAGAGCTACAGCCTTAGGAGCTAGGCGATGCGTTAGCTTCCATGAACCGGGTATTGGCCTCTATCATCTCAAGCGTGTTTGCAATCGCGTGTGATATGTCGTCTCTCCAGTTGGCTTTGGTGCTGAAGAATCTCGACACCTCTGCCCTGTCCTTCTTGGTATCCAGCCCTGCAAGGTTATCGACATATCTGCCGAGCATGTGGGTTCCGCTAGCATGCCTCTTAAGAAGCGACCTCCAATTGGCCTCGGTCCAGTCCAGCATTATCTTCCTTCCGACGGGATTCGATGAGCATGTCGCAGGTATGATGTAAGAATCCTGCAGCCTTACATTTTCAGAATCTGCGTATTCCAGCGACCTTGCCAGCAGGCTCCTGTCCTTGAACATTGCAAGGGCGGCAAGG
>CAZLPL010000114.1:0-2312 GCA_964561405.1 Microcaldota archaeon | reverse complement strand
TTGAAGACGCCTTGGGCCTTATAAGAGATCTGTACGGCATAGCGGATGATATTGTTTTAATCGATTCTAGTGATAAAAAAGCCCATAAACGACTTCTTACGGATAAAGAAAGACTGGGGCTGGAAAAACTTAGAGTATTCTACGTAGTGCCCATAGGATACCCTGATCCCTTGAGGATGTATGCGCTGAAGAAATGCAGGTATAAGTGGGTTCTGCTAGTTGATACGGATGAGAGACTGTCATCATATGCAAAGGGGGCGATAATGGAGATGATAAATGATCGTTGTGTCTCTGCCTTCGCCATAAAACGATATGAATATGTCAATAAGGAAGGAAGTCATAGTGGTTTCTTTACGTGGCAGGTAAGGCTGTTCAGGAAGGACAGGGTTACTTTCAGAGGAATAATTCATGAGCAGCCCGTAGTAAAAGGCCATACTGCCAGGGCCATAGGCGATTTCTACATATCCCACATGTCAGCACTGGGCAAGCACTCCAGCTCAGAGTACATGAAGATGGCTGCTTTTGACAGAATGTCCTACGAGATGTTTAGGGAGAGGCTGATTGACTACGCAAACAAGGCGTTGCTGCCTGAGCGTGACCATATCAAAAATACTGCGCTGGGCCGATCCATTGCAGGCCTGCTTAAGGCTTATCAGATGGCTAGAGGTAGAAAGGATAATCAGGAATTAAGTTATTCTGATTACCTTCTTTTTTACTATCTTGTGGACAAGGCATATCGCATAAAGGAACATGGGCTACGCGGACTGCTCAGCAAGGTTCAGCTCAGGAAGAAGTACTTGGATATGGCAGAAAAGGCGGTGGGCAATATGGAGAGCGGTGAAGTTTTCGAGATATCTAAGGCGATAGGTAGGGTTGGGGTGACCAGATACCTTGGGCTCGACGATGAGTCAGTAATAAATAGGATAAATAGGAGATATCGCAGTCGTAGAGGAGGCGTGGATCTTCTAATGACAATGCTGAAGGAACGCCATGAAAAAGGCAGAGGGTGGTTGAATTGAGAATTGCAATGATTAACGGCATAAAGCCAATGCGCGGCAGCGGAGACGGCATTACAGAGTACGCATATAACATGTATCTACAGTTAAAGAGCAGGAATTGGATAAGCCTCGTATACTCCATAGACCAGGCGCGCAAAAATGACGTTGTGGGACTTGTCAAGGTGAATTCCACCCTGAAACGCAGGGCGCAGGCTGAGGGAAAGAAAGACTATGACATATTTCACGTAGTTAATCAGGAAGTTGGCTTTGCAGCCAAGGCCGTAAAGTCGGCCAGAGCATCAAATAATGTAGTGTCAACCATACATGACCTGTCCCGATTCGAATCGGGTTTGCACATCGGCGCCTTACAAAGGGTGTACAACAAGATGGTCAGGCGCAATGTTATTGACGCTGTAGAACATTCGGATTTCCTGCTATTCGATTCAAAACAGACGATGGCAGACGTAAAGAAGAAGTTTGGGAGGATTAATGGGAAGGTAGTGAACATAGGCATAGACAGGAGATTCTTTTCGCCTAGTGCGACTAAGAAACCGCAGAGAGAGTTCGTAGTTGGGTATGTAGGCTCATTTGCGTATCACAAAAATGCAATAATGCTTCTCAAAGCCGCAAGCTATATCAGAGGCAATGACATTAAATTCAGAGTGTATGGGGTGGGAAGCGAGAAGGGTAGGATAGCAGAGTATGTCAATTCCCACAAATTATCCGATGCTGCTTTATGCGGCTTCGCTCCTGAGAATAAGAAAGTCGGCATATATGACAGCTTTGATGTGTTCGTATTTCCAAGCCTATACGAAGGGTTCGGTCTGCCCATACTAGAAGCGCAAGCACGTGGTCTGCCGGTAATAGTATACAAGCGCGGCAGAATACCTGAAGAAGTTAGGAGGTACTGCCTTGAAGCTAAGAATGAAGAACATATGTCGCAGATGATTACTGGACTAAGGGATAATGGATACAGTGAACGGTTGAGGAAAAAAGCCATGGAGTATGCAAGGAGTTTTACTTGGGAAAGATGCGCCAGGGAGACTTTTAATGTTTACAGTGAGATATCTAGGTGATTGTAATGGAGATTCGCAATAAACGCATCATAGTGACTGGAGGGGCAGGCTTCATAGGCAGCAATCTGGTTGAGACCCTTGCAAAAAACAACAATGTGTGTGTGATAGACACACTTCATACCGGATCAAGGAGCAACCTTAGGGACGTAATGAAGTCGGGTAACGTGATTTTCAAGAACATGCGCTCTGGGGACATAGCAAAAGCAAAGTTTGATGCTGATATAGTATATCATTTGGG
>CAZLPL010000113.1:0-2317 GCA_964561405.1 Microcaldota archaeon | reverse complement strand
CCAGTCGCCATAAATGGCGAGGGTTTCTTGAACGCCCACACCCCACTGACTAATTTCATGTTCGAGGTAGGAAGCTTGAAGAACATCCCGAGGACAGGAGGGCTTAAGGCAGGAATGAAATTCCTTGAAACAATAGCAGAGCATTCGATGAGAACTGCGCTGCTGGGATGAGTAATAGCGGCTATGTAAGGCGCGGGCACATCGAAGGTTGTGAAGACGTGACTGATGCATGACCTTGTGGAAAGCATGATAGGCGACTTCGACAAAGTTGCAAGGAGATACCTAGAAAAGCACGATGCCGAATTGAAGGCGCAGCTTGACATAGCCGAGAACCTTCCGGATGGAATAGATGATGAGGCTTCTGAGCTGTACTGAAAACTTTTCGAGATGCGCACTAAAAGAGGCCAACATAACGAGGGACGCCGACATGCTTGAGATGTTCATACAGGCGCACGCGTATGAAAATGCAGGGCACAGCAAGAAGATACTGGAGTTACGGAAAGAGTCAAGAAGCAAAAACCTCAAGACAAAGGCGGCAAAGAGGATATGCAAGGCGATTGCCCGAGCCAACTTCAGCAACTGGTGGAGTTTCCTTTACAATAAACAAAGTTAGCATTCCTTTTGTAATGCAGTTTCAGGCTATGTCGCGATACATGCGGTCGTTGAACTCGTAAGCCGTGGCATCCCCATCCGTCTCGACCCCCATGCCTTTGAGCATGCTATCCATGTTTTCGTATTCATTTATCCCATTCTCGAGATCCATGCATATCAGTCGTCCCTTGAATTCGGAGTACACTACAAAGCGGCGCTCGGTGTCCCTGACCGAGACCACCACCCTGGAGGGCACGCAGCCCAGCGCTACGAGTATGCTGCATAGAAGCACAGCCTTGTCGAATATATCGCCAGCATAGTGCCTTATGGTCTGTGCAGGCTTGAGCCAGAACTGTATGGGCAGCGATATTGAGGAGATGGTCTGGGTGACATACTTGTATGCGAGCGATGCCGCATCCGGGAAATTATCATCGTAAGAATATATTGGGAAGCTGTTCTTTATACCCATCGCTGCGAGTATTACCGCATCATCAGAAGGAGTCACAAGCTTAGGAAGGTCTGCCACATAGAGGCCTTCCTTCTCCTCTATGTAATCCCTATGCCTCATTATTATCTCTAGGTATATGCCATTGTATGCCTTGAGCGTGTCTGCTTCTGCCATAGTCTTTACATTTATTGCGGGAAAGGTTATTACGCTTATTGTGCAGGAGACGGCCTTCTGCAAAACATTTTAAATGAAGCTTCTGATGATTAATCATGCACAGGCCTGCCAGGAAGCGCATGAACACGCAGCGTGATGAAATCCGAGCAGATTTTCACAGGCACGTTAGGGGAGGCACAGTTCGTGCCCTGAGTAGCGTATTGCGCCAGGAAGATGGGACCGCAGGAAGAGGGAGGGCATCCGGTGCGCTAGGATTGGCCATGGACACTGCAGCAACAGTAGGCCCGCTCATAGGGCTGGGCTTCTTTCTGCGCGGAGCCAGGCACATGGATGGGTTCAGCCCCATGAATAACACGCTCAGCCAGACAATGCAGAAAGGCATGTCTTTCTCGCTTGGCACATTCGCCTGCGGTTGCTCAACGCTTCTCCTCGCACACCGCCTCCTCAGTGACGATTCTGTTAAGAACAGCATGGACATTGCTGTCATAAGGGGCCTTGAAGGCACCGGATACGTAATAAGCATGATAGGCTTGACAAAATGGGGCTTCATGAAGCGTGCACACATAGGCATTGCAGGCACATATTTCCTTGGCGGCCCTATAGTTGTAAGTGCATTTGGGATAGATGCAGCAATGCGCGGGCTTAGGATCGAAGGCTCTGAGGCCATTGTAGCTGCGGCAGTTGCATGGGCCGCTTTCGCAGTGGGTTATGACACCCAAAAGCGGGTCATGCCTGCAACGTTCGAGTTCTCGCATGCAGCCGCCCTGTCGCTCCTAGAGGTGGCAATCGCAATAGAGAGGCTCTGGATGCCGAGGCTGAAAAAATTGGGAAAGGAAAGCACATGATGCTGCTGGGAAGTTGCAAAATAGTATATATTACTTTGTACGGACATTATGAATAATGATTTTATGAAGTCCTCTGAGATAGCCCGCGCCACAAGGAAGCTCGGGATGGATGTCAGGATAGCAGGATGGGTACACAGGAAGAGGGAGAGCGGAGGCATAATATTCATAGTGCTAAGGGACGTGAGCGGCCTTCTCCAGGTAGCCGTAAAGAAAGATAATGTTAATGAAGAGTCGTGGAATGCCGCAAGGGAAGCGACCG
>CAZLPL010000112.1:0-2383 GCA_964561405.1 Microcaldota archaeon | reverse complement strand
CTTTGGATTTGCGCCAAGGTTTATTCCGGTGGTGTTGAGCTGTATCTGGTCGAAGCCCTGCTTCTTTGCCATGGCCACTATGTCAACAAGGTCAGAGCGCATGGTAGGCTCGCCGCCGGTTATCTGGAGCGCGTTTGCAGCTATAGGCTTCTGGTTCCTCAGAACGCTGAATATGTGGTCTATCTCATCGCGGGTAGGCTCGTATATTGCCTCACCCTCCTTTGCATAGAAGAAGCAGTACCAGCATGACAGGTGGCACCTGTTCGTTATTACGACATTGGCAAGACCTGTGTGTGACTTGTGCCTTTCACAGATGCCGCAGTCGAACGGGCAGTTCTCCCCCTTGTTTATATAATTAGGGTTGTCGAATCCCCTCCCGTAATAATTGTAATTCTTCATCTTTATGTACATGTCATAGTCTTCCCAGTACTTCTCCACTGTCCAGCCATGGTCTTCGCAGTGCTTCCTTATCATGACGTTGTCTCCATCCTTGTATATGGTCCCATCGACTATGAGCTTGCATTCCGGACACACGGTCTTGGTCTTTTCAAGAACAGGCATCTTCTCCATTTCTTCTATCGCCCTGTGATACGGGGCGAGTAAAGGATTCACTGAATAATCTTCTGTCTTTGCACTTGTTACAATAGTCACTGCATTATTGTTGGTTTCATTTCCCACATGATACACCCTAATCTATGGCCAGTATAACTCTGTTCTAAAACATATATAAAGGTTGACAGAACACGGTATTTACCGGGTTTAATGCAAATGCGATTGTGCATAGAGCAGATACGGCGGTGGTCAGGCCACATGCAACTTGTCAACTATTGCAAGGTAGCTGTCACCGAATATGCTGCGGTTACCTGAGATGAGGGAGCTAAGTTCATTGCGGCTGAAGCTTCTGAAGCTTTCTGCCTCGTTGCCCAGGTGCATATCGCCACTGCATGAGATCCTGTAAACACAGAATAGGTGGTTCTCATGCCGGTTCAGTACGAACCTGTTGAAGACGAACCTGCCGATAAGCTCATGGTCCGTGAATCCTGTGCCTATCTCTTCTGATGCCTCGCGGCGCAGGGCATCTAGTTCGGATTCGCCTGAACGCACGTGCCCGCCTACCGCTGAAACATACTTCCCGTAGTCCTGCTTGTGGCTTGCAGGCAGTATGAGCATGACATTTCCAGACCCGTCAATGACCTCCCCTATCACAGTCTTATGCAACAGCCCCTTGGCATGGGCTTCGCCTTTGGTGATCTTATATTGGATATTGCCTTCAGGGTCAACTATGTCTACCATTTCTTCAGGATAGACCTCCATGGCATTACCTTCGCCGGTCCTGCCACCTGCGCCCACCACCATGACCTTGGCTGGGCCTGTCCCAGCGCTTCTGCCCCTGACGGAAGTGCTCTCCTCCCATGCGTTCATGTTGCATTGGCGGCGGACCCTGCCTCTTAGGCTTCTTTGCCTGCAAGGCTATCGCCTTGTCTAGCTGCTCCTTAAGCTTATCAGCTATGAAGTTCTTGGAGATGCCATCCGCCCTTGCGGCTATTGACAGCTTTGTGGCATATATCCTTGCGAGCCTGCCCCTCTCGAACCTGCCCGCAGTGTTTATCTGCGGAAGCTTGAAGAGTACCCCGTACTTAGGGGGCCTGGAACCGAACTTGAGGTGCTTGAACAGCGCCTTCTCGGCCCCGAGCAGCTGTATGGTGCCCGCAGGCATTATTGAGAGCTTTGCCAAAGAGCCTGCCTTGGCTAGCAGCTCTGCCGCTATCTTGTAGTCTATAAGATAAGTTATGTTAGGCATGAGGGCCTTGGTTGACTTCTCGATGTATTTATCAAGCCTTTCCATCCGGCTGGATATGTCCAGCTCCAGTTCGGCCAGATCCTTTAGCGCGTCATATTCCTCAGGGGTGGGCTCCTGGCCCATGCTTGCCTCTATCTGCCTCATCACAGTATCTGACCCGGTCCCGAGTATCTCGGCGAGCCGCTCCTTGCTTGCGGTCTTCTTGTCCAGGCCAAATTCGGCAACGAACTTGGCATAAGTGAGCTGGTTTGATAGCCTGAGTTCCGGGAAATGTATGCCATACCATTCCTCAAGCTTCTCATGCACGAGGTTGCGCATCTTGTCAAGCTCATTGTACGAGACTATGGCCTGCGCTATGGCATGCTCACCACTGGAGTATGCACTTGTGACGCTCTCCTTTGCAAGATTTAGAAGCCTCGCGCGCTTCGCTTCAGAACTCTCCTTCATCAGATCACACTAAAGGGTATTGCATACAAGTAAGTATATAATACTGTAATCACGGAATGCCGGATTTCAGAGCGCACTTTCGCATGTGCGCATACGCATGCACAGGCAGGATGGGGAAAAGAAACCATTAAATAG
>CAZLPL010000111.1:0-2439 GCA_964561405.1 Microcaldota archaeon | reverse complement strand
AGCCCACTATTACAATGTCGCTTTTCGGCACCTTCGGTTTCTCCTCCGCATCTGTAACCTTGAAGACATCGTGCCCCATGAAACTTTCCTTGTCCGATACTGTTACCACGCCGTACCTGCCAGGGTTGTCTGCCCTCCTTACGAAGAATACGGCATCTGCGTTCTTGCCCTCAAACAACCTTAAGACAACATCGTATCCAGATGTGAGCATTATGTCGTCGGTGTGAAGGAGAACGGGCTCGTTATTTGCAAAGCTCTCCCCTGCAAGCGCAGCGTCGCCAAACCCCTTTGCGCCTTTCTGTTTTATGTATGAGAATCTCTCGTCCTTGAAGTATGATTTTATCAGTTTGCCATTCTTTCCAATTATGAAGCATATCTCCTCTATTCCTGCAGCTCTGAGCATTCCGACCTGCATCCCCGAAATAGGGGTTATTGTCTTTTTGCCATCCTCTGCGCTGAATAGGGGGAGAAGCGCCTTAGGCACTACGAGTGTCACTGGCCTCATTCTCGTGCCCTTGCCTGCAGCCGTAATTATTGCCTTCCTTACCTTCATGCGATCGCCTCCTTTATTATTCCAATTCCAGAGAAGGTATTGTCTTTGTATATTACAAACCTGCCCAGATCCCTTGAGACCTCGAACGGTTCCGCGGCGATAGGTGTATCGAGCTTTATCTCGATGTTGCCAGCGCTCAGTGGAGTTATCTCCTTTTTGCTTATCTCGTTCCCAGTGACAACGTCAATCCCGTTTGATACCTTTATCTGCGCGCCAGTTTCTATGCCGTTGAATCTTACCGTAGTGCCCTTGCCCAGCCTGCCTGTTACGAATATGGTCGCCTTGAAGTCGTCAGCCTCGCTTAGCTGGTCGTTTGCACCGCAAATCACAGACCCTCTTAGGCTTCCCTTTGCTTGCCCGTCCAGCTTGATTGCGACATTCTCCCCGACCTTGGCAGCCTTCCCTTTTGCGCCCTTGACAAATAGCTGCTTTACAGTATAAGTTCCATCTCCAGGTATAATCTTCACCTTGTCGCCAAGTTTCAGCTCCCCGCTTGACACCTTTCCAGTTATCATCTCGTCCTTGCCATCACCAATGGTTCCCTGGACGATTAGCCTTAACTCAGGCTTTTCAGTCTGCTTCTCGTTTTCAAGCATGCCATAGACGGCGTCCATCAGGCTCTCTCCCTTGTACCACTTCATGTTAGGAGACTTCTTGACCAGGTTGTCGGCATGGTATGCGGAAATCGGCACAAACTCCATCTCATCCTCCTTGTATCCGATCTTCCTTAGGAAGGTCTGCAGGTCCTGCTTTATCTCGTCGAATTTATTTTTATCGTATGCAATGGTGTCCATCTTGTTTACCGCTACAACCACATACTTAATCCCGAGCATCTTTGAGAGGAATAGGTGCCTCTTTGTCTGGTCCCTGATTCCCTCATCCGGCTTTGCCGATACGAGGAGTACTGCAAGCTCGCCGTAAGAGGCTCCGCTTATCATGTTCTTGATGAGCTCCTCGTGCCCTGGCACGTCTATGAGCTCGAATGCGATATCCTTGAACTTGACCTGTGCCCTGGTGGTATCATATGTCATTCCTTGCTCTCTTTCCTCAGCAAAACTGTCGAGTATGAATGCGGGTTCAAATTCTTTATGGAGCTTCTTGCTGTACTCGGTTGCCTCCTTTATCCTCACCTGCGTCGCCGCCCCCGTCTGCATCAGAAGGCTCCCTATCAGGGTGGACTTGCCGTGATCCTTGTGTCCAAGCAGCGAGATATGCCGTATCTTCATGCAAACACCTCACATGTACCCTAACGCCCTGAGCTTCTGCATTACATACTCCCTCTCCTTGTCCATGCTCCTTCCAGATCTCTCTTCATCCGTTGTCTCCTCAAGCTCCGTTATTATGTCATCAACATTCTTTGCATTGGACTTCAGAGGTATCGTGCAGTGCGTGCATCCGAGGCTCCTGAACCTGTATCCATCTCTTGAGAAGTATAGAGGGTTCACGGGAATCTTCTCCTTCTTCACGTAGTTCCATATGTCTATCTCGTTCCAGTCGAGCAGCGGGTGCACCCTTATGTGCCCCTTTGTATCTAGCTTTGAAGAATAGTCGTCCCAGAGTTCGGCTGGTTGATTTCGGTAATCCCACCTGAACCCACTATCCCTAGGGCTCATGTATCTTTCCTTTGCCCTTATCCCGTGTTCGTCCCTTCGTATTGAAACGATAAGTGCATCGAAGCCATATTCATCCATTATCTTCTTTAGTGTTTCTGGCTTGTTGCTCCCGCAGCATGCCGATCCTATGAGGTCGGGCTTTATCTTCATCTTGCCCACTATCAGGTCCAGATTCCATTTCTTTGCAAGGTCCTCCCTGAACTTGTATGTCTCGGGGAAGTCTATTCCGTTGTCGAGATGGATTACAGGGAACGGCACCTTTCCCAGGAATGC
>CAZLPL010000110.1:0-2443 GCA_964561405.1 Microcaldota archaeon | reverse complement strand
TCCACTGATACCTCAACTACTATATATCAGCGCTCCAAGGATTTCTACAGAGCCCTGAAAATTGTACACCCCGTCCAATTCCTTTATATTTTTTGCATGAGTTAAACTCCTCGTTGGCACTTCGGCGCGGCGAACATCACGTCACGTCGCTACTTTTTCTCAGCCAAAACATATATTTGATGCAAAATTAGACTTCAACACCCAACGAGGTTGGGGGAATTCTCTAGGTATTAAACAAAACAAGGCATCTTCCTAAAATGATAGGTCCTGGTTGAGATTGTCATTGTGAATGACTTTCCGCCCTGCCAAGCGCCGTGCACCATTCCCGTTAAAGACCCTTTTATGGAAGACTAGGATGCCACCAACCATGGCAGCCCACATGCCGTAGGACAGCGCCTCTGTCATCTCGTATGCCGCATGGACAGTGCCGTTTCCAACGATGGTGCCAACTGCTATTGCAGTGGTTGAGACTCCAGCTGACAGCGCACTTACGCATGCAAACGCCATCTTTTTCCATCTTGCCACTGTGGCTTCCCTCCACATTGAGATGCCAAGGCCGATGTTAGTGGCTATTGCCGAAAGGAAGTACGCATAAGAGATAGGCACATGGTATGGGTTGTGTGGTATGGGGTTTATTGCATCAATCTTATAGCCCGCGCTAAGGCCGGTGAGCGCCAGCGCGATTCCATTAATTGCCATAACCGATGTTGTGGCCAAATTATGCATGCCTTTGGACAGGTTTGTCCTCAGGGCCTGTGACATCCCTACTATAACAATACCTGCTGTAACCAGCGCATAAGTCAGGCTATGGCCCGGCGAGTCTGGTATGGTACTTGTGATGGTGCTATGTGTCCATGAAAACTGCGAATTTTGTATGGCGCGCATCTTTATGTCCTTCAATATACTGGTAGCACTCCTGGAAAGGTGGTCTGGGTTCCCGTGCATAATCCTGTCCAGTCTACTCATGGATATATAATGCCTCCTACCCCGTACAAGACGGCCTGGCTTGATATATACTGCAGTTTTTGCTGCAAGAGGCAGCGGAAACTGTTCGGTCTCCGCAGTATATAATGTTACTGCAGGGGTTGCAATCCCGCCAACCATGCCTGCCATTCCAAATACTTTTGCACTCATCACACTGCCTCTAGACTGCCCTCCTGTCCCTGCTGTTTCCACCCTCAACGCATGTGCAAGGGCACTAGCCCTTATCTGGCCGCTTGTATCGCCACGCCAACGATCCCTGCGTGTGTCATTCACCTGCCGTGCAAGGTCATTCTGCGGTGTGTATTGCCGCCTAGGCGGTAGCACATTTCGTACATACCTACCGCTTCCACTCCTCATAAATGTCAAAACTAGTAAGATATGCCTGATTCTTATTATTTTCCTTAATCAATAACGCCAGGCTGTAAGAATTGCGGGCAGAGGTCATCACGCAAAATAATCTCCGTGGGATAAATGGCCTGTTCAAAGTGGCAAGCAGAAGACGCCCTGGCCGTTAACCGGCTGTAAAGGCCGAAAGCCCGCCTTTGGGGCTCTAAGCCGTGTTTTGACGGCGAAAAGCTTATGGTGCTTGAAGGGAAAGCAAAGCAAACTACCTTACAAAATCGTTATAGATGTAAAGCATAAACCCTGTTTTTATATAAGAAATCTGTTCGTAAGTTAGAAAAGCGAACTTTTATAAGCGATGTAATAAGGCTTTTAAATGAGACTGATACGAATTCTACCTACGGCTTAGCTAGAGCAACATTCTATTGCCAGCTGAATAAATAGAATATAACGCAATGTGATAGAATGAACACCAAATATATGGGAGATAGCAGTGCAATTTCAAGACTTTCAGAGGTAAGGCTTGTTATATCAGATTTAGGCGGCGTCATTAGAGATACTTCTCGTGGCTTAGATGCTGGATATAGATCTGGTTTTGAACTTGAAGGGCTTACCTATAATTACGACTATCAGGATACTTGGCACCTGAGAGGGATAGGTAAATATGACATAGGTCTCGAGTGCCTTAAAGTCCTACTTGCCTTAGAATTAAGGGGAGAAAGCACTTCGCTTGCTGATATAATAAAAAGATCAGATGCAGAGGCTGTTCTGGATAGAATAGTGAACAGTACTCTTGACGTAAGAGAGATAAATAGAGCAGAACAAATTCGATTGGAATATAAGCGATTTTTCAATTCTGAAAGAGTAAGAGGTTTAGTAAGCATACATTCATTCTCAGAAAGTGCAGTAAGATCGCTTTCAGGAAAAGGTTACAAAGTTGCACTTCTTACTAATGGCAACAGAGTTACTGTAGAGAGGGATGTACCCTTTACAGAAGCCTTTGATTTGATACTCTCAGAGGATGAAGTTGAAGAGAAGAAACCTTCTGGGGATGGAATTAGACGAATAATGTCAAGATTAGGCGTTGGAGCAGACCAAACCATTTTCGTATGTGATG
>CAZLPL010000109.1:0-2548 GCA_964561405.1 Microcaldota archaeon | reverse complement strand
TCCAAGCTACAACCTCCGCGCAGACCACTACCATCTCTGGCTATAATGGCGTCGACTGCCTATCACCCAATGCGACTGAGGGCATACCAAACGGAAACTTCTCCACAGGCACATACCAGAACTGGACTGTGAGCGGATTGGGATTCGGAACTGCCCCATCAAATATCACCTATGACAACGAGATAGGTGCATACTACGGCCAGAAATGGACCGGCTACAACGGTGTATTCTTTGCAACTTCATACAACGGCGGCACGTCAGTAGCCCCTGGGAACATAACATCGAAACCATTCATAGTCACCGAACCGTACATCAACTTCAAGGTAATATCACCCCAGAACAACGCGATATATGTGCAGATACTGAAGAATGGGACCCCCGAGGTCACTGTACACTATGACACTTACAAGGTGCCTCTCGTAAACGCCACAAACACCACAACTACCTTCTCTTCAGAGAGCAATTTCGTAAATGCCAGCATCATAATGATACCTCTGCTGTGCAGCGAGGTTCAGATAAAAGTTGCTGCACGTGTTGTCGGCGGGGCCACAGGCAACCAGTTCAACTATATAGCGGTAACTGACTTCCACATGAGCAAGAAGCCATGGGCAGTGCCTGGTATAATAATAAACCAGAGCCTAAACTATACCTAAGCTGTTGGCAATGCCTCTCCTAATATACAATACCCTTTCAAGGTCCAAGGAGGAGTTCAAGCCCCTAATATACAACAACGTCAGGATGTTCGTTTGCGGCCAGACAGTTTACGACGATGCACATCTGGGCCATGCGAAGAACTACATAAATTTCGACATAGTGGTAAAGTGGCTCAGGCACAGCGGATACACTGTCAAGTACATACAGAACATAACTGATGTTGACGATAAGATAATACGCAGGGCGGAAGAGCAGCACAAGGACCCCGTGGCCCTCGCACGCGAGTACGAATCCAGGTTCATGGAGGACATGGATGCGATAGGGGTGAAGCAGAGCGTGGACCAGTACCCCCGTTCTCACGATTACATAGCGGAGATAACGCATCAGATACAGCTGCTTCTTGACAGGGGATATGCTTACTGTGTGGAAAGCGACATATACTATGACGTTTCAAAGTTCGGCAACTACACCAAGCTCTCCGGAATGGATCTCGCAGAACTGGAGAAGCACCGCATAGAGCCAAGGGAGGGGAAGCGCAACAGCTACGACTTCGCCCTGTGGAAGGGTTCCAAACCTGGTGAGCCGAGCTGGGACATCGAGCTTAGCATAGATAGCAACAAAACATCAATCTCAGGCAGGCCGGGGTGGCACATAGAGGACACTGCAATAACACATGCCATATTCGGACCCCAGTACGACCTACATGGAGGCGCAATAGAACTGATATTCCCACACCATACTAATGAGATAGCGCAGGCAGAGGCGGCTTTCGGCGTGGAGCCGTTTGTCAAGTACTGGATGCATTCCGGAGTGATGCTGATAAAGGGCGAGAAGATGTCCAAGAGCCTCAGGAACTTCATACGCATCAGGGATCTCTTGCAGCAGTACGATCCAGAGGCCCTACGGCTTCTCATCGCTTCCACCCACTACAGAAAGGATATCGGATATACCGAAAGCCTCATCAAGAGCGCCTCGGCAAGGCTCAATTACCTGAGGGCGTCCTTCAGCATATTCTACAACATGCCAGAATCTCCTTCAGGCGATGCAGCAGAGGTGGACGGTGCTGTAAGCAAGATGGAGCCAGACTTCAAGGCCGCAATGGACGACGATTTCAACACGCCCCTGGCCCTTGCCAGCTTCTCTGCAGCCATAGACTCGCTTAGGGCCTATGCAGAAACCCACCAGTCAATACCAAGCGAAACGAAGCAACGTGCGATAAAGTCAATGCTTGACCACGCTTACCTATTCGGGATATTCAAGAAGGACAGCTACAAGGAGCGCCTCGCAGAGAAGGAGCTTTCTCTCATAAGGGAGAGGGAGAGGCTGAGGAAGGATAAAAAGTTTTCAGATGCCGACAGGATAAGGGAGCAGCTAAGGAATGAATATTCTGTCATAGTTGAGGACAGCGAATACGGAACAATCTGGTACAAGTCTGCATGATCACTGCCCTGTTGCACTGTCATTATCAAGAGCAGCCCCTTCGTCCTGATGCTCGCGCCCCCCGCGCTTCGCCTGTCTATCCATCTTTGCGCTAGCAAAAAGCACCTGCAGATCCTCATCCTTCTTTATATCCATCCAGGCCTTTATGTACTGTGAGACGTTCTTCAGAGGCTTTGAGTACCTGTCAGTAAACGAATAAGAGCCGTCCTCGTGCTTCAGCAGCCCCACCTGCACCCCGAAATCAAGGTATCTCTTCCACGTTGCTATCGGAAGCTCCCTTCCGCAGTCCTTCAGCCTCAGCGCACCACGTGTCTTCACTTCGTAGAGCGCCTTGGCAAACCTGTACGCCTTTGTCTCGTTGTCGAAATATACCCTCGCAATGTCCTTAACGTTGGGGTCCTTGAGCTTCTCCTTAAGGGGAGCATCCTCGTACTCCCAGTATCTTATCGCCATG
>CAZLPL010000108.1:1676-2556 GCA_964561405.1 Microcaldota archaeon | reverse complement strand
CCCACGTAATCGTATCTTACCTTGTACCTTATGGCCAGGGCGAATGCGAGTATGACCAGGCCGAATGAGACCTGCGGGTCGTAAAAGAGTATGTTATAGCTTCCCGGAAGAGGCCACGTAAACTGGCCGTATGCGGCAGTTATGACCATATAAAGCCCTATCAGTATTAGGGGGACGGAGGCGCCCATCAGTATATCGCCATAATCGCGCTCCCCCTTGCGGAAGGCCCAGAATACGTTAGCCATCAGGTATAGCACCATGAAGCCTGCCATGCTCAGCAAGAAAAGGCTGTATGCGACATTGTCTATGAAGACCATTCAACACACCAAACAGAATGGCATGGGGGTGCATGAATTTAATAATCTTACCGCTTTTAGCCACGACCACGCCGCGGCAGCTCGCAGGCAGGCGGAGTCAGTAAAATGATGTGAGGGTTAATAAATTGCCTGCTCGTATGCTAATGCGTTATGCGGTATGGCAGACGACTCCGATGAATATTCTGATCTGATAAACGCTGATGAGGCAGTGTTCGAGACCGAACTTGCCGTGCTGGAAGCGCTAATGGGCGCGATAGCGAATACCGAAAGCCGATATATGGCGGCAGAATTCAGGCGCATAACCAAGGCAAAGGGCATAATCGAGCATGCGAGCGAGATGACGCCGTATCTTTTCGCTGCGGCATACGTGAGTTATGCAGGACGGGAGATAGATTCCGAAAGCGTCGGGGCAGTGCTGCGCGCAGCAGGATTCGTACCGGACAGGATCCTCATGCAATTACTTGAGGCGGGAAACGTCAAGAGCCACCTGATATATGTATACAGCTATTACTTCCTTGTGGCGCTCGGCAAAGCCGGCACAGCAGAAGAGATGATGAATCTCG
>CAZLPL010000108.1:0-1666 GCA_964561405.1 Microcaldota archaeon | reverse complement strand
CCAACGACGTGCTGCTTTTCCTGAAGACCCCAAAGAAATAGCGACCCTGCACATTCCCCAGATCCCGGCTTGCTGCAGGACTTGCAGGCAGAGAGGCGATGAGAGCGCATTTCTAGGAATGCTTTTAATATCTGAACGCAGTAATCATCACATTGCTGTTATGATGATGACATGGTAGAAGTTGGAATAATCCCCGAATCATCAGCATCGAAGTTTAGGTATGACGTGAAGGCAGGAGTATCAGAGAAGGGGGCAGGGATAAAAGAGCAGGATGCAGATAAGGAGGCTATAGAAAGGCTCTTGGAAGCAGACCTTGGAAGGACCTTTAGCCCGCCATTCGAGGACATCCCTTCACTGCTTAATAGAAACTCGTTCGCCGTATTTGACGGGGACGTCAATAAGCTGTTGGGGGCCATAGATTCAAGGGAATCGGTAGACTTCCTTATGGTGAATTACATAGGGAAGATGCCGAACCGGCTGGTCTCTGCGTATTCCGGCTCGGACCTCTCGACGATCGCGTTCTTCAGCAGGCTCAACAATGCGGCACGGCTCATGGCCGAGGTAACCAATAAGAAAGCGAGGGTGGTCGTAGCCATAGAGAACATGTTCTTTGAGCGGAACATCCTGGCTCTTGGGGGCAAGAGCATTGCCGATTCAGTCTACAAGGACACGGCATCTCTGATAAGGGACTTCGGCTTTGAGAATATCTCCCTCGAGCCTATGGAGTCCTTCCTTGGGAAGGAGTTCATGGACACATTCTCGTCATGCCTGGAAGGCTTCAGCAGGAACAGGGAGGTGGTGAAGAACGGGGACGGCTTTGAGAGGCTGTTCGATGTATTCTATTTCTCCTATCCGACCGACTCTCTCGAAGATGCAGTTGACGCATATTCGAATAGGAAAGAGTAAATATCCGAATGGGCGCTGGAGCGCTCCATAAGGTATGCTGCCTTCAACAAGGCAAGGACAGACACCGATTTCTGGGGCAGGAACGGGAAGTACGTGAGGAGCACAGATAGCAGCAGGAAGAATGTGATGTCATTCAGCTTCGGTGTCGGTAGGCTCTCGCCTCCGCATGGAATGGGAGTACTCTCAGGCGATGGGATAGGAACCGAGTACTATTACGACATAGTGAGCGCCGCCAGAGCGAGCGGCAGTGGGGCAACCATATTTTATTATAAAGGCTTGCCGTTCTATACAGATATTACCAGGTTAAGATTCGCATAGTGAGCACATTGCAAGAGGAACAGGAAGGGTATTACATAGGACTTGACATGGGCAAGACGAAGCTCGCCGCAGGGATAGTCTCCAGAGGAGGTAAGGTGGTTGCAAGCAAATTCGCGCCAACGGACTGGAGTGCAGGGGGCGAGGGCATATTCGAACAGTCAAAGATGCTGATACACGAGCTCATCGATCAGACCGGAGTAAAGGTGGAGGGCATTGGGATAGGATGCTTCTCTCTGGTGGACAGCAAGACGGGAATCATAGTGGCAACTTCTGTAAAGGAATGGAAGGGCGTGAACATAGTAAAGGTATTCCATGACGAGTTCCACGTACCGGTGAAGGCCGACCATGACGCGCATGTTGCGGCTCTGGGTGAATACCTATTCGGGGCGAGTAAGGGAACAGGCACAGCCCTATACATATCCATATCTTCAGGGGTGTCCTC
>CAZLPL010000107.1:0-2623 GCA_964561405.1 Microcaldota archaeon | reverse complement strand
GATTAAGTTCTACTAGTATCGTCTGGTCCCCCTTAGATAGCTCCCTGAGCGCCTCTATGAGCTTTGTCATGTCCCTCGAGTCCTTTGCCTCTATCGCCTTTGTGACTACTGGCTGCGAGTAGTGCTTTATCTGCTCGAATGGCTCTATATTATGCTCGCTTACGGTGTCCCCTATCGATACATTCTTTAGTCCCACTATTGCCGCAATGTTTCCCGCAGGTATCTCGTCAACAAGGACCTTGTCGGGCCCCATGTAAATGCTCACCTGCTGAATGCGCTGTATGTCGGGCATTCCTGTAACATAGACCTCAACACCCTTCTTGACCGTTCCCGAGAAGACCCTTCCAATTGCGACCTCTCCTGCCTGTTTGTCATAATTAACGCCGAAGATTATCGCGTTCGTTGCAGCCTTCCTGTCAACCGCGAGCATCGCCTTTCCATCCTCGCTGTTGAGATCACCGTGCCAAAGCCTTGGTATCCTGTATTTCTGCGCCACAGCCGCATTTGGCAGGTGCTCGATCATCATTGTAAGGACTGCCTCGTCTATTGGCGCAACCTCTTGGAGCTTCTTCTCGTCATTTTTTGCCGTCAGGTCCCAGATGTCCTTGAACGTTACCTTGTATTTCTCCATGATCCTTGTCGAGATTGCCCACTTCTTGTAGGCAGAGCCGAAGCATATGCTTCCGTTCTCAACGCTCACCTGCCAGCTTTTTGAAAACTCCTCGGGCGCGAATCTGATTATGAGCTTGTTGATATCGTTGATAAGCGCAAGGAGCCTCTGGAAAGCCTGTTCCGGGGTAAGCTTTAATTCATTCAGCAGCCTGTCAGTCTTGTTTACAAAAAGGACGGGCTTGGCCCTCTCCTGGAGCGCCTGCCTGAGTACGGTTTCCGTCTGCGGCATTATGCCCTCCACCGGATCGACCACAAGAACCACGCCGTCAACCGCCCTCATCGATCTCGTGACGTGGCCGCCGAAGTCCACGTGCCCTGGCGTGTCGATAAGGTTTATTATGTAGTCCTTTGACTTGTAGTTAAACGCAAGCGAGATGTTGGCCGACTTTATTGTCATTCTCCTGTCCTTTTCTATAGCCTCGTAGTTGGTATAAAGCGCCTCCCCCGCGACGCTCTTTGAGATGATCCCCGCCCTTGCCAGAAGCGAATCCGTAAGGGTTGTCTTCCCGTGGTGGACGTGGGCTATGATTGCAACATTCCTTATGAATTCTATATTATTCATGATCTTTGCGGCTTCCTCAGCCGCAAATTCTTTCCTTACCATGGGATCACCTTGCCCTCTTTGCTATGCGCTCCCCTTCCACCCTCTTCTTTATGGCATAACTGTCGGGGCTGTTGTTTGCCGCAAGCATGAGTTCATTCGCAAGCGAGTCTGCAAGAGTCCTCCTGTTCTTGAACGAGCCTATGAGTGCGGCAAGCGCAATATTCTTGAGCGCGACGTTTAGTCTCCTCTGCGCGCTTATTCCTACAGCGACGTTGTAGCTTATTCCCCCGTATCTGACCCTTGTGGTGTCCTCTATTGGGGCCGAGTTCTGGAGTGCGTTTATGAGAACCTGCAGAGGATTCTTTCCTGTCTGCTTGTTTACAACATCAAATGCCTTCTCAACGATCTTCATTACCTTTACCTTCTTTCCCTGCAGCCTGCCCTCTGTTCTGATCACCTTCCCGCCGATCTTCTTTCCAGTTCCTCCCCTCATCAGCTTGTTAATGAGCCTTTCAACAACGCTTATGTGGGAGTTGTAGTATGACTGCACCTTCCTCCTCCCGTATATGTTTGGATACGTGTAAGAACTGAGGTTTACATAATCCGCAATGCTCTCATCAATTATCTCCACCGTGCTTGGGTCATACTTTTCGAAGATGAGGTGCCTCTCCCCCGACCTCTTGGGCTTCGCCCTTGGCGCGAGATCCTCGGCAGTGACTTCCGCATACCTTCTTCTCCTCTGATACTGGTCTGATTTCTCAGGCCTCTGGGATTCTCTGTCTGTCGCGGCTGTTGTCCCGTCTGTTACTGCATCTTTTTTAACATCAACTTCCTCGACCATCATATCTACCTCTTTGGTTTCTCCTTTCTTCCCTTGACTACCTCGAAAATATCCGCTCCGTTGACTGCAATAACCCTGTACTTCAGCCCGGGAATCGATCCCATCTGGCCTCTCTGGGAGCCTCCCATCCCTTGAATCGTTACCTCATCATGTTCCTCGATGAAATTTATCGACCCGTCGTAAGGCACGTAAGCCCCCACAACCTTTCCATTCTTGACTACCTGCACCCGCACGCACTTGATGAGTCCCGAGTGCGGCTGCTTCTGCTGGAGCACGAACTTCTGGAGCACGAGCGCCTTTGCCATCGGCACAGTACCTACAGGGTCGTACTTGCGCTTGTACTTGAAGTACTTCCTCTTCCACCACTTGTTGAGCATCCTGTGTTTCTTCCTCTTCTTCAAGAGTTCCCGCGCTGCAAATTCTCCTTTTGGCAAAATATCACAATTAGTTGTAGTCCTCATTCAGAATGTTCGAGTTACCGGCGCTCAATATTGCAAGGCTGTTCACCGAGAACGGCTTTCCGCACGCTGCCCCAAGCTCGAGTGAGTTGCCATTGAAGTAGACGA
>CAZLPL010000106.1:0-2626 GCA_964561405.1 Microcaldota archaeon | reverse complement strand
TTGGAGTGGGGAAGACAAACCCGGGCACTCTGCCCCACCGCCCGGGTCCCCATTGCCTTACACTAAACTTTCAAACAGTGCATGTTTTACTTAAAAAAGGATGGTAATAGGGCTGAAAATAGCCAATTCATATTCCTTTTCCTCCTAATTGCATATCTCATGGCTTATCTGATTTGATTTGTCATTTCTTCAGAAACTGGGCACCATAGAAAGCTTATTAATCTCTCAATAGGCTTAAAGTACCATGGCAGAAAGAAAGGCACCAAAGAGAGCCATAATACTTGCGGGAGGGGAAGGAACAAGGCTGCGCCCTCTCACCTATGAGATACCTAAGCCGCTTGTTCCTGTGCTGGGCAAGCCGATGCTCGAGTACATAATAGAGGAGCTCGAAAGGAACGGCGTTGAGGAGATAATACTCTCAATAGGCTACAAGGCAGAGAAGATACAAGAGCACTTTGACGGCAAGCAAAGCGATTTCAAAGCCAGGATAAGATACAGCATAGAGAGGGAGAAGCTTGGAACCGGAGGCGCTATAAAGCTAGCCTTAAGCACAATGCACGTCAAGGAAGACATGATAGTTGTAAATGGCGATAACCTCTTCAGGATGGACTTCAAGGAGATGTACTCAACGCACAAAAGGAACAAGGCGCTTGCCACAATCGCTGTATTCGATGTCCCGGACGTGACCGGCTCGGGAGTGGTCGTGCTGGAAGGAGACAAGGTAGTAAGCTTCATAGAGAAGCCTGATCCCAAGGATGCGCAGAGCAGGACCATCAGCACAGGCATCTACATAATAGACAAAAGCATAGCAGATTACTTTCCTGCCAAGGAAGCCTTCTCATTCGAGAAAGATTTCCTGCATGAGTACGCAGAAAAGGGAAGGATATATGCGCAGAGGATGGAGATGTTCCTCACAGTGAACGACATGAAGCAGTACAGGGAAGCGGAGGAGAAGCTTAAGCGCGGCGATGGAAAAAGCAACAATGCTTATTAATCATTGAATAGGATAAGATTATTGCCTAACCAAGTTGTCCACATGCCAATAAAAAAAGAAAACAGCGGCAGTCTCTTAGAGCTGGGAACCAGGAGCGCAGGCACTGCATTCTCTGTCTTTCTAGGGAAGCTGGTCTCCCTTATTTCCGGAGCCTTCATGCTGATCTTTATTTCAAGGTACATAGGGCCACAACAGTATGGGATTTACGTTGTCGCAATAGCCGTTGCCGGCTTCATGAGCAGCTTCGGCAGCCTGAACATAGGCTATTACTTCAACAAGATAATCCCAAAGCTGAAGGCGCGCAATGAGTCAAACAAAATAGGCATGCTGCTTGGCGACTCACTTGCCTTTTTGCTTCTTGCAGCAATAGTATTGATAGGCATAGGAATAGTATTAAGCCCATTAATAGCAAGATACACGCTTGGCTCGTACTCCTATTCCATCTATATCTTCGCAGCTGTTTTCAGCATCATCTGGTTCATGCTTTACCCTGATCTAAATACGACCCTGATAAGCGTCGGGTCTAGAAAAGACGTGGCCATAGCGGCAATGTCCGGAACCTTCTTCCAGGCTGTCTTTAGCGTGGCTCTTGTGCTTCTTGGCCTGGGCGCATTGGGCCCCCTTCTTGGATACTTCATGGGTTTCCTGCTGGCGTCACTGATAACTATATACCTGATAAATTCCAATATAAAAATAAGGTTTAATGCAAAGGGCATGTTTGCAAGGATAAGGAAGATGCTAAGTTTCACTTTTCCTATAACGCTGAGCGGAATAATAAGCAGTAACGTAAGCAACTTTTCAGTGATCTTCCTGGGCATCCTTCTTGTCTCAACTTCGCTTATAGGCCAATTTGGAGTTGCCCAGCGCGTGGGCGTAATAATAACCCTGATAAGCGGCTCAATAACCGCAGTGCTTGTCGCAATGTTTTCTACCGCGATGCAGGAAACAAGGAACAGGAGGAAGCTAAGCCTGCTTTACACAAGCTCAATTTTCTATATACTGCTATTCACTGTGCCAATGATAGTCTATACTGTTGTGCTTTCGCATCAGATAGTCGTAACCGTCTTCACAGCGGCATACAGCCAGACCGCCTTTTACATGCCGCTGATAAGCGTCGGATTCCTCATACAGTCTGTCGGCTTCGGGGCAGGCGAACTCCTCATAAGCCTGGGCAAAGTCAAAAGGATACTGCGCCTAACCATATACATTTCAGCATTGGAGCTGGCAAGCATATTGATCCTTGGACCAATATTCAAAGTTCTGGGCATAATAGCGGCTGTTTTTTACATAGGCAGCATAGCCTACGTTTATCTATACATGAGGGAGATAAGGAAGTCTGGCATAAGGTTTGAGATAGGGCCAACGTCAAGGCTGATCATTGCAAATCTCATACTCGGCGCTGCAATGCTGCCTCTCCTTCTGCTTCAGATCAGACCTCTTTACGTAATGGCCATAGGCATAGTGGAGATATTGGCAGTATATCCGATAATACTCTCAAAGAGCGGCGCGATGTCCATCGATGAGCTCAACCTGCTATACAGAGCAGGCGAAAAGATACCCGTTCTTGACAAGATATCCAAATGGTATCTGGATTATGTCAGGATACTGATGTGAGAACGGATGAACTATGCA
>CAZLPL010000105.1:0-2702 GCA_964561405.1 Microcaldota archaeon | reverse complement strand
CTTAGCCCCGAACTGCGGGCCTTCATCATCCATTCTTCTTAAGCACATGATGTGGGTTACATTGCCGCCGCTGTTTCGCCTTAGGAGCAGAAGGTCCTGATTAGCATAAATCACATTTGCAGTGCGATCTGGATTTCGCAGGGCGCTGATTGCCAAATTATCACAATATGCCCTCTCCTTGCCAGGTATATAAATCGCTTGATTTTTGACAATTTGCCAAACTTCTTTGTTTATTAGTATACTGCGCAAGTGTGCATATATGTATGTGGGCGCATGGATGGAAATCAATGATACCGCAACTCGAGGAATCTCTTGAGCTTGTGCACCGCTATTCCCCGCATAGATATTTTGGATTTCTCCTCGGTAGTCATCTCCCCGAACGTCTTTTTATACCCCTTCGGTATGAATATGCTGTCCCACCTGAGATTGGCATTTCCGCGTGGGTGTAAAGCTATAGTACCACGCACCCTTCCTGAGAATACTTTCACAGTCTTGCCATCGCAGAATGCTATGCAGGTCTCCGCATATGCGTTCCTGTTCTTGTACCTGTCCATGAGTCTGCATATGTCCTCATGTCCAAGGCTCTCTATAAACCACTTGGCGAAGGCGCCTGGAAAACCATTTAGAGAGTCTATGTGTATCCCAGTGTCATCAACGACAACCGGCTTATTTACCTTTTTATATGCCTCTTTAACCTTCGCGACGGCGACAGTACGCACAGACAGTGCCTGGAGCTCATCGAGTTCCACCTTAACCATCTTTACCCTGAAACCTATGAGATGCGACAGCTCCATCGCCTTGTGCTTGTTTGAAGTGGCAAATAATATATCCATAAAACAAGGTCGCATTTAAAGTATTTATATGGAGATGACACAGATAGATGGGTGGTAAGATGGACTTCTCGGAATACCAGAAAAAGGCTAAGAGCACTGCTATATATCCAAGCACGTTCAGCATATACTATCCTGCACTAGGGCTGAGCGGAGAGGTTGGAGAGCTGAACAACAAGATAAAGAAGAGAATAAGGGACAATGCTGAACTTGACAAGGAAGACATGATGAAGGAGCTTGGGGACGTGCTCTGGTATACGGCGGCGCTGGCATCAGATCTTGGCATAGATCTCGAGGATGTGGCGCGCATCAATGTGGAAAAGCTTGAAAGGAGGATGCGGGAGAATACCATAGGCGGCAGCGGAGACAATAGGTAATGTTGGCATCCGCCGAATCAGGAACTATGTCGCTTCTCTAGCATATCTGCCATTATGCTCCTTCTCTTGATCATGGAAAAAAGTGCACTTACGTTCAGTACAGTATTCCCACGAGTATGTATTCCCAAGTTCTGCAGCATTAACGCATCCTGCGGGGATATAGGATTTATGGAAAGGCTGCCTGAACGTATATGCCCTGCAGCGTCGAACATCCCTGCAAGGTAGGCAGCTGACAGCTCATCGGGCTTCTTGAATATGTGGAGTTCCCTGGAGGATATGTTTACGAGCCTCTTCGCAACTCTTGAATGGTAGAAATACGCATGAATCCTGCCGTCTGAATGCTCGATGAAGATCTTCTTCGGGTCTATCTCCAGCCCCTTAACTGCTATCTCTACGAACTTCTGCTCTATCTCTGGAACTGAGGTTTGCACACCTATGGCATTTTTGCGGCTCTCGCGGTTCTTAGATGACAATCCTGCAATGTAGCAAATATCCGGAGTCAGTCCTTTTTGCATGCGATCACTTCTTGTTGCCTATCTGCTCTTAGGATAGAGTTGGATGAGAAGGGTTAAAAGCAGTGCTGGGAGCACTGCGTTGCCCATCGTCATACGTAATGCTTGTAGCCGAGTATGCAGTACTGGAGAACTGATGGAGGGTAGTTCTTGGGAGCATTAGGGCATTGAGGGATGTATCTCAAGGACTGTATCTGGACCACCGTGCCAGGGGCCGGGGCTGCTATCATCTTGTTGCAGCCCTTGTCTATGCATATGCCCTCATGTGCCGGATTTGGGCTTGTCCCGGATTCATAGAAGAATACTATGCTCCCCTTGGTGACCTGACTTTTCTTGGAGAACTTCTTGAGTTTCTTGTCGTGCCATTGCTCCCAGGTAGTCCTGGGTAGATGTATGCCCACCCTCCTGTATACGTACTGCACCAGTCCCGAGCAGTCGAAGCAGCTTGGGCTGCTTCCGCCCCAACAGTAAGGCACACCAAGATATCTCCTCGCTATGGCCACTATCCTCTTGTCGCGTTTGTAAACGCTTCTGGAAGATGATGAGGATGATGAAGGAGATATAGTAGGGTTTGCCCGTATTATAGAATTTTGATATGCCAGGGAATAAGTATAGTTAGCTACTGCCTGGTTCGACTTGGATAGTGTGGCGTTTGCCATTGTGGAATGTGATAATAGCGAAACCAGAACCACTGTAAATACGAATGCGGCCATAGATGCGCGGCCAAAGAACATGCCTAGATCAGTTACGTGCATGACAGATTTTCATGCAGATAGTCATACTTAAATCTTTTGAGGAGGTTACTGCAACATTTATCAAACTGCTTGAATTAAGCAGGAAAAGAAAATGTGAAAGATGTAGTCTTGAGTTTTTATGCGGAAGAGGCTGCAACCAAAAGCATGATGCTTAATGCACACGTGAACATATTGTAAACTTCCTTATAAGTTTGAGGTGATCTATCCACAGGTTCCCCTACGGATACC
>CAZLPL010000104.1:0-2722 GCA_964561405.1 Microcaldota archaeon | reverse complement strand
GATTGGATGAGAAGAAAAGTTTCTGTTATTGGAGCTGGAAAGGTAGGATCAACAATTGCACACCTTCTTGCACTAAAAGGAATGGCAAACGTAGTATTGGTTAACAGGACAGCTGGGATAGCCCAGGGGATAGCGCTTGACATAGCAGAGGCACTCCCGGCCGAGATGTCTGATGTGGAAGTTGTCGGCACCGGAGACTATGCAGCCATAGCAGGCAGCGACATTGTAGTGGTCACTGCTGGCGCACAGAGGAAGGAGGGCATGTCAAGGGACGACCTCCTCAAAGTAAACGCAGACATAATCTCGTCGATAGCCGCTGAAATAAAGAAGCATGCTCCAGAAAGCAAGGTCATAGTCATAACCAACCCGCTCGATGCGATGGTGTACCTGGTCAAGAAGGTCACCGGATTTGATAGGAATAGGGTTATAGGTATGGCAGGAATACTTGATTCGTCCAGGTTCAGCTCATTCATAGCAGAGGAGGTGGGCGTCAGCGTGAAAGACATACACCCACTGGTGCTTGGAAGCCATGGGGATACCATGGTGCCGCTGACACGGTTCACTACAATATCTGGCAAGCCTGTATCGGACATTGTCGAGAAGGCGAAGCTTGACAAGATAATAGAAAGGACGCGCAATGGAGGGGCAGAGATAATAAAGCTCGAGGGATCGAGCGCTTTCTATGCGCCTGCGTCTTCCGTGGTGCGCATGATAGATTCCATACTCAATGACCGCAAGGATGTGGTGCCATGCTCGGTGTATGTGGATGGGGAGTACGGACTGGAAGGAGTATTCATAGGCCTGCCTGTGGCACTGGGATCCGGAGGAGTGGACAGGATAATAGACCTGAAGCTTGACGAATCCGAGATGAAGATGCTCTCAGATTCTGCCGCAAAGATAAAATCGTTGATGCAGCAGGTAGACGCAATGCATCTCAAGTGAGCGTTACGGTGTTTGTCGCAGTTATGCCGGCAAACACGGCGTTTACCGTGAGCGAGCCTGATGATGAAGCGCTGGCCACGTATAGCGAGGTCGAAGCAGTGCCGTTGGGGTCACTTAGGGCGATGCCCTGCGATATGCTTGCTGAGATTTGCGCAGGCATGCTCGAGATTGTGAACAGGACCCCGGCGGCCCTTACAGGATTGCCAAAGATGCTTACATGCGCATTGAGGCCCACGGACTGTGGCGCTGAGGCATGGGAAAATGATGATGGGGATACCGAGATGGAGAGGAATACCGGTATCTTGTTGGCGTTTGCAGACACCTGGGTGGTGAAGTTTCCTACGTATGACACGCTCTGCGATTGAGTGCATCCGGTCACCGGCCCTGAAAGGCAGACGCTCGCATTGACGTAGAGCCTGCCTGCGACATTGTTACCAACAGGCACTTTCGAAGGCATAGGAATGCTGCATAGTATTATTCCGCCCTGCACTATGTCAGTTGTTACGCATGTCGCACTTGCTGTGCCGTAGTTGCCTACGCTTGCGGTTGCGATGACATTTCCGGCAAGGTCATAAGGCTGACCATTTGTAAGATACAGATTTACCAAGGTTGATGTAGAATTCGTGCCCACGGACATGCCTTCGCACACCAGGCCGTATGCGAACTGGCAGCGCGGAGGTATGCTCTGCGCAGGAAGCACTATGAAATAGTACAGGCCCACAAGCACTATGGCCATCAGGAGGAATGCCCATGCATAGGTAGACAGGAACTCTACGGCCGATTGCGCCTTTGTAGACAAGCGTGAAGTCACGGGCTGCACCGCAAATATCTTATACTTTGCATATTATATTGCTTTTGCAGTCAGAGCCTTAATGCGTACGTGTTCTTGTATACCTTCTTCCCCAGCCTTACCCCTGCAAGGGTATAGGACATCTGCGGGTGGAACTTCATCTTCGCCATGAATGCAGTGGTGAGCTTCTTGCTGGAGAGGTATATATCAAGGCCGTTGTCCACTGACTCTACCTTCGATATGAACTCGTTGTTCTCCTCTGTGTAGTACGTGAGTTTCTGCACAAGCTTCTCTATCCTATCAGGGCTTCCCCTAAGCTGGACCGTTGCCTCGTGGTAGTTGCATGCCTTCTTGTAGCACACATCGCACAGGGTCTTCTTGTACGAAAGCGCAACGCTGCGTTCTACGCTTATTGTGCCATTTTCCGTCATTTCGGACAGGTCTATGTCGGCGTTGACTTCGGAGTAGTCTATTAGCTTGACGTCCTTCCCCTTGAATCCCTGCTTTATCGCCTCTGAGAGGTTCTGGCCGTTGGGGGGCGCGAATATGCCATGTACCCGTATCCTGCCGCACCTCTTGCACCTTATTATCTCTACCTTCTCTTTAAGGTCCTCGGAAAACTTCCTCTTTGTGCATTCCTCGCAGAAATTGCCATAGAACCTCACCTTGTCGCTTGAATTTGCACATGTGGGGCAGAATTTTGTCATATTATCACTGTCTGAGCGAGTCGACCAGCCAACGGTAAGCCAGACTATTCAGGTTTTTTTCTAGGGCCGGTCTTGAAGCGTCAGGTACGCCTAGGTCATCGAGTATGTGTGATACTGTCTTGGGGTCTGGGTCAAGGAGGCCGTAGACCAGGCCATTCACATGGTCTGGGGGAACGCCCATCTTAAGCGCCAGTTCATAGGTACCCATACCATACTGGCGTGTAAACTTGGTGACATCCTCCCGCGACTGAATGTCGTGGGCTTCCAATGGTGCTTTTTGATT
>CAZLPL010000103.1:0-2725 GCA_964561405.1 Microcaldota archaeon | reverse complement strand
CCGGGTAGCCACGCGCTAAGCGGATAAGCCCTGAAAGCATCTAAGGACGAAGCCGTATCCGAAACGAGACACTTAGGGTGGGCATAGTACATGCCTTTGATAGGGCGGGAGTGTAAGCAGGGAGCTTCGGCGACCTGCGAGCTCACCGCAACTAAATCCTAATAAACTATTAAGAAAAGTCTTGAGTGGGGATTAGTAACCTCCACCCGAGAAAACTCTTATTAGGTTCAAGCTTGCTTCTCCATTTCTTTCTGTTTTTCAATGCGCAAACATCTGAATACTGCGCGTATTTATATATTTGGAAAGCCACACTCATTGCATGATAGACTACTTATTCCTAATAAGGCATGGGGAGGCCGTATCAAACGCAAGCCGGCTGGTAGGCGGGCGGGACGATTACGATCTTACTCCTACAGGCAGGTTCCAGGCGGAGACTGCTGCAGGCATGCTTGGGCACATAAGCTTTTCTGCAGTATACAGCAGCCCTGTGAAAAGGACTGTGGAAACTGCGAAGATTGTGTGCAAGGGCTCAAGAATAAATGTGGAGCAAGGCTTTAGCGAAGTCGATCCTGGCGACAGCGCAGGCAAACCTGTTTCAAGTCTCAAGAACAAGTGGCTTTGCACGCATCCGGAATTCAAAGAAACCTTCGACCAGGTACAGTCGCGCTGCATGCCCGTCCTAAAGGACATCGTCTCCAAGGGTGCTGGCAACGTTATCATATTCTCGCATGCAGACATAATCCTGGCGATGATCTACGGGCTCCTGGGTATAAAGACAAACAGGAGAAGCCAGTTCATAATGTACCCATACAATACTGCTACGAACGTCATATCATTCACCTCCTCAAAGCCAAAGATGGTCCTGTTCAATTACATGCCACAAAAAGCCCTGGGAGACGTGGATGCAATAGAATATCTGCTCGGGCTATTGAAAAAGAGGGGAGCATAGCCTGCACGCACGAAATGCTTGCACGCGCCTGCAATGGCCGTATCCATAAGGCTGCCCGAATCAAAACTAACATAAATCTTAAATTCCATAAGGGATCAGATAGCATGACAGACAGCAAGACAACAATAGAGGACCTCAAGGAGGAGTCAAGGAAGTTCGCGGACGAACGTGACTGGGACCAGTTCCATAACGCCAAGGACCTAGCCATCGGCATAATAACTGAGGCGTCTGAGCTCCTGGAACATTTCCGCTTCAAGTCAACGGAAGAATCTGACGCCCTATTTAAGGATCCAAAGAAACGCGAGCAGATATGCGACGAGCTTAGCGATGTGACATATTTCGTTGTGAGGTTTGCACAGCGGTATGGGATAGACCTTTCGGATGAGTACATGCGAAAGGCGGGCCAATCCGCAAAGAAGTACCCTATAGAAAAAGTGAAGGGTAAGAACAAGAAATACACTGAATATGATTGACCTATTTACTCCCCTAGCCGCTTCCAATTCCAATATTTCTATACGCTGCCTGAGAAAATCCAATCATGCACTCATCAATTATGCTCCCTCTCCATCCAGGCCGCGCGCCAAAATGGTTTTTCGGCAGGATGGTAAGGCTAAACGCTGCAATATCGGAAGTCATAATCGATGAGTTCGGGCCTGATGAGATGCTCAGGAGGCTGTGCGACAAGGACTGGTTCCAGGCCCTATCGTGCACTATACGGTACGACTGGCACAGCAGCGGCACCACTACGGTAGCAATGGGCGCGCTCAAGGAGGGACTCGGCGGCAACGCCGACATATGTATAGCCGGAAGGCAAGGGCAAGGCTGGCTTAACGTGTTTCAATCGGGGAAACCCACATCGTTGGGAAGCCCACGCCGTTTACGGGTGGGAGGATGTCACAGACCTCTGAAGACATAACTGCTGGCACAGACATGCTTTCAATATCCTCCAGCGCAGGCGAGTTCAAGGACTTCAGCAGGCTTGCAGTCAAGGTCGATTCCAATCTTGTTTATGACCGCATAGGCATCTACCAGCACTCGTTTATATTCACAAAGAACAGGAAATGGGGCATTGTGCAGCAGGCGATGGAACCTGAGAGCAAGATGGCCATAAGGTTCCAATGGCTCAGTTCAAATGTGGACGTGTCCGATCCCACTACAGAGCCGCATGCAAATATCATGTCCGAAATGCACAGGAGTACACTGGATCTCATATACGGGAGAACTTATGGGCCAAATCCTCCAGCGTTGATCTTGTGAATGACCCAAAATCAATCTCCCAAGCCCTTAAGGATCTTGGGCGGCCACCAAACCACCTTGGCCAGAAGCCGCAGCCTCTCCAGCGAGTCCTTTTCCTACCCCTCCCTGCACTGGATATATGCCAGGGATATAAGCAAGCAGGGATGGGGGCCATACGCCGCGCAGGAAAGCTTGGGCCGGAGAGCTTCTCAGACCTTCTATTGGTAAAAGGGCTGGTCAGGTCTACCGTAAGGTCATTGGCATTCGTATCAAGCCTCATATACAGAAGAGACCTTGCATCCCGCGACCCTGTTGCCTACGCGTACAATGTGGGCGGGAAGGACGGAATACCTTTCCCAGTTGACCGTAAGACTTACGACGATGTGATACACGAGATGAGGCACATAATAGACAGCGCTAACATGGGCCATGACGAAAAGTATAAGGCGCTCAGGCGTCTCGCAACTGTAATAAACTGACATTTATTTATAAATACATAGCGGGAAAACCCACCTATTTTAAAGGTGGGATGAAAGCGAA
>CAZLPL010000102.1:0-2733 GCA_964561405.1 Microcaldota archaeon | reverse complement strand
CCCTGAATTTGTATGTTCGTTTCAAGATGACCATGTTTATTGCTCCGTTAAAATTTATATATCTTTTGTAGTCGCATTCGCTTTCATCCCACCTTTAAAATAGGTGGGTTTTCCCGCTATGTATTTATAAAAACAATGCAGAAGAACAAAAGTTGCTGTTAGAAGGGGCCTTTGAAACAATTAATTTCTCCAATCCCATAATATTGAAGGCGTCTGAGATATTTACTAAACTCAAAAAAGCCGGAAAGTTAGTAAATGAAAATGAGGTATATATAGCGGCTTCGGCAATTGTGAACAAGCTTAGGTTATATACAAAGGATCATGATTTCAAAGAAATAAAAAAACTCTTTCCAGAACTACAAATTACCGTGATTTAGGTTTGGCGTGTTCCTTACCTCTGCTTTGGTTCTTCTTTATGGCAGGTATCTTTAGCCCGCCAATCTCTGCAATAGGTACTAGGGATAGGCTTGGCATGAGAGGTAGATAGCTGATTTATACATTATAGTTCAGATACGATAGGTGCAGGTATGGATGGCTCTGGCAATGGAAGGTGCTCAAACATCATAGGGTACTCAAGTCCAAGTACCTTGATGTGTACATGGACAAGGTACGGCTTCCAGCCGGGACGGTCATAGATGATTATTCGCTTGTGAAGAAGCCGGACCAGGTGTGGTGATAGTGGGTACTGACAGCAAAAACAGGCCATTGGTGCTGGAAGAATACAGGCACCGGGATACGGAGGTTTCGACCACGTGATCCCTCGGAGGGCTTATAGGGCGTGGGGATAGTCCGGTGGATACGGCGCACAGGGAGCCCCTTGAAGAGACAGGGTATGGAAGAGGAAGGTTTAGGTACATGGGCATGCTATCAGATTACTCAACAAAGGATATGCACAAGGGGTATGTGGTGAGGCTGAAGGAATAAGGAAGATTGGTAAGACAAGCCATGAGGAGACGGAGACCATACGCAGCATTGGGTCCTGGACCTTGATGAGGTGTGTAAGCAGATAGCCTGAGGCAAATGGCATACGACGTCATACTTGCCGCGCTTCTTGTCGCGGGAATTTTCAAGTGAGGGAATTCAGCAGGAATATTGGCAAGTGGCTACTGAGGTCATGTTTGCATGCATGCCCAGCGCCATGTCACCAGATCTCTGTGAAAATATTGTATAATTGCCTGGAGGTGGCGCAGTGAAGTTTAGCGTTGCGCTCTCCCCGGGGAGTATCATCTCGGGAAGGCTTACATTGAACCCGGGGCCTATTATCTCAAGTCCGTGGGGCACTATCCCGTTGTTTGTTATGAAGAGAGTCACATTTGATCCGTATGCAACAGTTATGTTTGAGGGGGTTATTGTGTGGTCTGGCCTTGTGCCGTTCATGTCGCGCTCATAGATAAAGATAAGGTCATGCCTTTGCAGATGCGATGCGTTTACAGTGGCATTGCTCTGGCCTGCGGCGGCCGTGGCTACCTGTTCTTCCAGATTAGGGACTGATGGAAGGTGTGCCTGGGGAAGCATGTGGAGAAGCAGACTGTACGTAGCGTAAATCAGTAGTGATATGACCACCACGGCTGCTATGAATAGTATCGGATTTACCAAAGCCAATCGACCGCAAGATAGCTATTGTAATGCTAAAGATTTAAGCTTTCCTGCACAATTAGTGAGCATGCTTCAGCTCTATGCGCTTGTCCTTGAGATAATAGCGGTCATAATAGGCTTTGGCATAGCCGCTGAACTCGTGGCGAAGGGTATAGAGAAGCTCGAGCCACTCATGGGCCAGGGGATGGGTGGAGGGGTCGTACTAGGGCTTGCCGGAGCCCTGCCGGAGACAATGTTCGTGGTGATAGCAACACTGAGAGGGTCGTACAGCGTTGCCATAGGGTCCGCGATAGGTGGCAATCTCATACTATTCACGCTTGGGATGGGCGCGATAGGCATAGCGTACACGCTGAAGTGGAAGAAGCCCATAGCCATGAAGGAGGACTACAAGATCGAGATACGATTTTTGCTGTTCTCCACGCTCCTGCTGCTCTTCCTTCTGCTATACGGGACACTTAACATAATGTCCGGATCGGTGCTGCTTCTGGTATATTTTGGATACCTTGTGTACAGATACACAAGAGCCAAGGATGCGATAAAAGTGCATGTATCCAATGCCAAGGGAAGGAAGGAGCTGATGAAGGGCCTTGCATACCTGGCACTCGGGACACTGATAGCCTTGGGCATATCGGACACTTTCGTAGTGCTGATATCCGAAGCTTCATCGCTCCTGGGCATATCCGCACTATGGCTGGCCCTGGTGGTTTCGCCCATCGCGGCAGATATGGACGAGAACATAAGCGGCTATAGGATAGCGACAAAGAATGCCGGAGGCGGATCGACTGCCGTAGTGGGCTTCATAGGCAGCAAGCTCCAGAATAACACGATGCTGATAGGCCTCATAGGCATACTTGCATCGGCCCCTGTGAGCCTTGGCGGAGCTGAGTTCGAGTTCATAATGGTCATTGCGGTAAACCTGATCGCGATGGGCATGATACTGCGGGGAAGGATAACTTATAAGGAGAGCTTCCTTCTGGTCGGCGCCTACGTAGTGATAATAACTGCCTCGCTGCTGAGATGACCCATTTGCTAGAGCTTGCTGAGCCTTGCCTTTATCTCCTCGGTTGAAAGCTTTGTCGTGAGGAGGGGTATCTTCTCTATCTGCGATATCTTGATGGCAAGCTTGTCAAGGTTGTC
>CAZLPL010000101.1:0-2810 GCA_964561405.1 Microcaldota archaeon | reverse complement strand
TTGTACTCAAAAACAAGGCGCTTAAAGAGAGGTTATTAAATGAAAATACGCAAAGCATATCGTCGAGAGGAAGTTAATTCAGTACAATACATCCAATTGGAAAAGCCAAAAGGAAAAACGCCAGGGTTGGGATTTTCAGAGCTCTGCCTTATGCAAAAGCTGCTTTGAACCCAAATGGCCGTTAGGCCATACGCTTTCTTGCATACTTTCCAGGCGTACGCGTTACCGGATTCTGCCACCCTGGCATAATTTTAATATTATGATGCCATACCTTTAAGGTTTATTCCTTCCCTTCCTTTTCATCCTCATGCCGCTTCTTCTCTGGCCGCACGGCAGGGAAAGCGATAATCTCCTTTATTGAAATATTATTCGTGAGTATCATAGCGAGCCTATCTATTGAGAGCCCAAGACCTGCTGTTGGGGGCATCCCATACTCTATGGCTTCAAGGAAATCCGTATCTACGGGAGGCACCTCGCTATCGCCTTTTTTCCTTTCCATGTCCTGCTGCGAGAACTTCTTCCTCTGCTCTATGGGATTTGTGAGCTCAGAGTAGCAGTTGCCCTCTTCATATCCTGCAATGTAGAGTTCGAAGCGTTCACTGAGTTTTGGATTTCCGCGCTTTGCCTTTGTAAGCGGGCACATATATGCTGGAAAATCAAGCACAAATGTGGGCTGGAAGAGCTCAGTTTTTATATGCTTGTCGAAGAGCGCATCTGCCACGTGATAAGCGTTCTTTATTGGTATATTCAGATGCTCCTTTTCAGCAAGCTCCGCAGCCTGCGCGTCATCTATTTCAGAGATGTCCACTCCTATCCTTTTCCTTATCTCTTCAACCCAGTAGAACCTTTTGAAAGGAGGCTCAAAATCGAGCACATTGCCCTGGTAATTTACCCTGTAGGTACCGAACATCTCCTTCACGATTCCGCTGATGAGCTCCTCGGCAAGCTTCATGTAATCGTTGTAATCCTTGTATGCCTCATATAGCTCCACCTGCGTGAATTCCGGATTGTGAGTAGAATCTATATCCTCATTCCTGAAGTCCTTCGAAACTTCATATACCCGCTCGAAGCCGCCGATTATCAGTTTCTTCAGGTAAAGCTCATCTGCTATCCTTAAATATACCTCAGAGTCTATGGCGTTGTAGTAGGTTTTGAATGGTCTGGCAAATCCGCCGCCGTAGACCGGCTGAAGCACAGGCGTTTCGAACTCCACGTATTTCTTCTTATCAAGAAAGTTTCGCACATGCGCCAGTATTGCCGCCCTTTTAGAGAAGAAGTCCTTGACTTCGGGGTTGATTATCAGATCAAGATACCTTTTCCTGTATCGTAGTTCTGTGTCCTTCAATCCGTGAAACTTTTCAGGCAAGGTAAGCAATGACTTGGCAAGCATTACCACTTCCTTCGCGTCGATGCTTATCTCGCCCCTCTTAGTTTTCATTACCGTTCCTTTAATCCCGACTATGTCTCCTATGTCGCAAAGATCCAGTAGCTTCATTGATTTTGCTTCAGCCGAATCTGCCTTGACAAGGACCTGTATCTTGCCTGTAGAGTCATGCAGGTCGATGAAGTGCAGGCTGCCCATGGATCTAAGCCTTAAGATCCTGCCTGCTATGGAAGCATCTTTGCCCTCCAGATGCTCAAACCCGCCAGCTATATCTATGGCGTGGTGCGTAACGTGGTATGAATAAGGATAGGGCTCAATGCCCTCTTCGATGAGCTTATTAAGCTTCTCCAGCTTGAAAGAATCAACCATTGCACCACAAATAGAGTAAACGTAATGCTACTGTGTTAATGATACCATTTTCCTTATATTTATTTATAGCCATCAGACAAGCGCTGTGCCTTGTCTGAGGCAATTATATAAATACCAATGGCAAGATATAAATGTAAAATTAGATTGTGAGGTTTAATTGGGCTTGTAGCTCAATTGGTAGAGCGTCCGCTTTGCAAACAAGCTTTTAATAAAAGCTTGATCAGAAAGGCGGAAGGTTTCGGGTCCGAGTCCCGACAAGTCCATTACCATTTTACGGGTCAGAAGGGGAAGAATGGCATAACTTTTTCTTCTTTATTTTCTTTATACTACTCCGCCTAAGCTTACACTCGACATTACTCCATTAGGTGGATAGGCACGCATATAAAACCACATTACATTTATAGGATTTGCCAGTACACTAGAGGAATAATATGCTGCAGAAATACCAACATAACCGCTTGTGCTTCCCGCATTGTTAGCGTTCGTGTAACCTGTTGCAGCTAAAGTCGTTAATGGGCTTGAAGTTTCTCCATATCCGTTGTACAAAGCACCGCTCCATGTTCCGCCAGCATCTGTTATACTCATCGTATATGCTGTTGAGACTGCGCCCTGATAATTGTTGTTTACAACCCAAGCTACAAGGTCATTGAGAAAAGATAAAAAGCCAGCCCCGTTAAACGTTTGCTGACCGATAAACCTATAACCGTATACATCAGTAGCTGTTGGAGTAGCAACTGCAATAAGCCCAACTCTTGCATCTGCTTCTGTATTATAATTAAATGCCATACTAATTACATAATTTCCCGTTGCAGGATAACTTGCGCTTTCAATTAAGGCTGCCGGACCTCCACTATAACCACCACTTGTTGCTGTTTGCTGTAAGTAACCATTTGCAGTAGACCAAGTTCCGCCAACATAAGTAAATTGTGACCATCCTGCAGAGCCTCCGCCACCATAATGGGTGAACACGTTTGCACCATTGTCGTACTGCCCATAGGTGCTGCTTAGCTGCGGGGCCTCTCCGGTAGGGCCTGAAGAGGACATGACGTTGCTTTGC
>CAZLPL010000100.1:0-2952 GCA_964561405.1 Microcaldota archaeon | reverse complement strand
ATAACCCACGCGCAGATGCTTTCGGCGCCGGTGGTGAAACACCTTGGCATCGAGCCCCTTCCGGTGGGATATATAGTGGTCGCCCCAGGTGGAACTGTAGGATGGGTAGGTGACGTCAACTTAGTGCCTAGGGAAAAGTCCAAGATAGCTGCGGCGCTTGCGCTCGCAGGCCAGTATCTAGGCAATAGGTTCATAGTCACCGATACGGGGTCTAACCCGCAGATGCAAGGACAAGGCCCCATATCTGCAGAGATGATAGCTGCAGTGAAGGCTTCCATAGACGTGCCATATATTGTCGGTGGAGGCATAAGGACTGATGCCGATGCAAGAAAGGCCATAAAGAGCGGCGCGGACATAATTCAGATAGGCACAAGCATAGAGCAGTCATCAGCCGCCAGGAAGCAGGCGGAGCTCTTCTCAAAGGCCATACGCGAGGAAGGCTTAAAGAAAGTTGGCAAACAATAGTCGTTTTGATCCGCATGCATGAGATAACTGCGCTGGAGCTGGGAGTGGCTCTGCGCGAGCTCAAGCCGGTGCTCGAAGGCAGCTTCCTGAAGAAGTTCTACGACCTCGGAGATGGCGCTTTCAGGATGTCGTTCCATAATCAGGACGGCAACGTGGAGGTTTACTGCAAGCTCCTCATGACACTGAACAAGACGAGCTTCAAGGAAGAAGTTGGGGAGGCTACAAAGTTCGCAATGGCCGTCAGGAAGAGGATGGAGGACTCGAAAGTAGTAGGAGTATACCAGTACGGGTCTGACCGCATAGCAGTGTTAGAGTTCGGCACACGCGAAGGAAAATACAGAATGCTGCTTGAGATGTTCGGTAAGGGCAATCTAGTCATACTGAACGAGCCTGGCAAGATAGAGCTATGCAGCATGCAGATAAATTATAGGGATAGATCAGTAAGGCCGGGGTTTGATTACGTATTCCCTAAGGGAGATAGCGTTGACATCTACGGGCTTGACGATAATGGAATTCGGGAGATAATGGGCAAGGTGTGCGCATCAAAGTCCAAGATGATTGTGGAGATATCAAGGCATATAAACATCGGGCCCCTTTACCTTGACGAGATTATACGCGGCGCGGGCCTGGATCCCAAGTCTGCGCTTTCACGCGAGGATGCGGAAAGGCTTGGGAAGGCATTCCTGGCATTCTTCAGGAGCCTGCCAGGATGCAGGCCGCTGGTATACATGGAAGGGGGCAACGTTGTCGACTATTCATTGGTTACGTTGTCCAAGTATTCCGGACTTGAGAGAAAGGAGTTTGACACCCTATGCGAAGCGCTTGATGAGGCACACATAGGCGCCAGGCATGCCATGCGCGAGAATGAGGAGCCAAACAGGGAGCTTGAAGAACTAAATGCAACGATAGAAAAGCAGAGAAACCTGGTTGTTCAGTTCGAAACGGAGTCGGTAAATGCGAACCGCATGGCTAGGAGCATATTCGAGAACATGAATGCAGTAAATGCAGTGGTATATTACATGCAGCAGAACAAGAGGGCCACTATTGATGAGGTTAGAAAGGCGTTTCCCGAGATGAAGATAGGAAAGATAAACCTTAAGGATAAAAAGATAACGCTCGAGTTGTAGACGATGGATGTGGATATAGTGATGCTAGGCACTGCAGGTTCGTCCCCTACAAAGGAGAGGTCGATGCCTTCCATAGCGATTAAATACGAAGGCGATCTGATACTTTTTGACTGTGGGGAGAGCGCACAGCTGCAGATGCTCAGGTACGGCGTGAACTTCTCCAAGCTCAAGGCCATATTCATAAGCCATGCGCATGGAGACCACGTGATAGGCGTGGCTGGCCTCGTTAGGACACTTGGGATGAACAGGCGCACAGAGCCCCTGAAGATATTCATACCCAAAGGATACGAGAGCGTGATAAGGATGCTGCTCTCTTTCGACAGTGCGCTTCTGGAATACAGTATAGAAGTCATAGGCGTTGGCTCGTCAGGAGTGGTGTATAAAGGCAACGGCTATTCTATAAAGTCATTCAAGCTGAAGCATAGCATACCTGCGTACGGATATGTCTTCAAAGAAGACGATAGAAGAAGATTTATAGTGTCCAAGACTGTCAAACTCGGGATACGAGGGGAGATGCACTCAGCGATCCAGAAGAATGGGAGCCTTGTCATAGGTAAGAAGACCGTCAAACTGGAAGACGTCACGAGCCTGGTAAAAGGAAAGAAGATAGCTTATGCAGCTGACACGCGCCCATCAAGTGATACAGTGAAGGCTGCTGAAGATGCCGACCTGCTCATACATGAATCATCATATGCTGAAGATGACGTGGAGCTCGCAAGGGAGAGGATGCACTCAACAGCATTCGAGGCGGCTACAGTGGCTAAGAAGGCTAATGTTAAGAGGCTTGTGCTCACACATATAAGCGCACGATACAGCAACGTCAAGAAGCTTGAGGACGATGCCAAGAAAGCGTTCAAGGACAGCAGAGTCGCATCGGACGGAGATAATATAATTGTTTAGACCTTATGTAATTCGCTGGGGGTATCGTCTAGTGGTAGGATAGCAGATTGACATTCTGCAGGCAGGAGTTCAATTCTCCTTACCCCCATATATGAAAACAATAGTGGCAACTGAATATGGCCTACCAGCCATAATCCTTATGGAATCCGCTAAAAGATACGGCAATAGAATTGAAGTTCATAGACGAAACAGACTTTTATTTATACGTAGCTGTTGAGTTAACAGTGGCTTTATTCTCTCTATTGTTATAGTGCAGAACACATATTTTCAGGGTAGTAAAGATTTATATATTTATAAATCTATAAATTTATAGAGAATATGGTAAAAACTATAGCAGTATCAAATTCCACATATGAAGAGTTGCTGGAGCTTGGAAGATCTTGATACGAAAAATATGGATGAGGCACTAGTAGACAGTCCGCTAATTAAGTTTAAATATTAATAGGCCATAATACATATT
>CAZLPL010000099.1:0-3046 GCA_964561405.1 Microcaldota archaeon | reverse complement strand
TTCTTTGAAAGCGCTTCGCCTGCCTTGAGTATGCCCAGTATGAGTTCGTAAGGTGTGGGAGGGTTTCCAGGCACATTGACAGCCACAGGAACCACGTCGCTCACCTTTCCGCTCTTGTATACGACTTTTGACTTTCCGAAAAGACCTCCTGACACTGCACCTTCACCTGCAGCAACCACCACTTTGGGGTCAGGCATGGCATCGTATGTCCTTTCAAGCGCAAGCTTCATGTTTATTGTCACAGGGCCACTGGCTAGAAGCACGTCAGCATGCCTTGGAGAAGCCACATAATGTATCCCAAACCTGTCGCAGTCCACTTGTGGCGATGTGGTCATTACCTCCTCTACCTCGACATCGTTGGAAGAGCCACAGTCTATCATCCTGACAGATATTGAGCGTGCCAGGGGAGACATTGAGCGCTTTTTCAGCAATGCCGCTATCTCCCTGATTACAGGAGATTCCGAGCCGGAATATATCTTGTCAGTTTTTGGATGGCGCAGCAGTGGAAAGAATCTTTTCATTGTATCATCTTTAGAGGTCTGTTCCTGAATATGAGAGATTCATGCTTTTGTTTACAACAGGGAAATCTGCTATGATAGTATTGCCCAGCACCGCTTTCTCTATGGCCCTCCAGTTGCGGAATGACGCAGTGCGTACGGCAAGCCTTGCTATCTGTCCGTCCTTGCCAGTCTGAACGAAGACGGTACACGAACCACGTGCAGCCTCACACAAACCTATCCCGTCCTTGTTTGAGGGTATGGTGTTGGAAGCCTTCCTGCGGAAGGGCTGCTTGGGCATGCGGGCGATTTCGCGATCTATGAGCCTTGCAGACTCTTTAATCTCATCTACCTTAACCATAAACCGTGACATGACGTCACCATTCTTTGCCAATGCCTCGTTTATGCGGTTTGTTTTGTAAGCCCCGTATGGGAAGTGCTTTCTGACATCGCAGCTTACACCTACGGCGCGAGCCACAGGACCTACTAGGGAGAGATTTGCTGCAGTCTTAGGAAATACCATGCCAGTTGTGAATACTCGGTCTATAAATGTTGAAGAGGACATAGTTATGTCCTCGACTTTGCGGAGTTCCTGCACGAAAAGTTTAACGCCATTAGATATCTCGGACAGTTTTTCTTCGGATAAGTCAGTTGATACGCTACCTATGGAGATCATGCCCCTTAGGAAGCGGCTGCCGGTAAACTTATCATTAAGGCGCATCATATCTTCCCGGATTATGTGATACTTGGATGATGCAGAGTAATACCCCACGTCCAACGCGATGCCGCCGATGTCGGCAAGGTCACTGTAAATGCGCTCCAGCTCGAGCAGTATCAGCCTGATCGACTGGTCCCGTGAAGGAACGTCTATGTCTGCAAGATACTCTACAGCCTGGGCATATGCCACAGAATTGGCAACAGACTCATCCCCGGATATTTGCTCTATGAGAGGAAATATGGATTCGACATCCTTTCCTTCCGCAAGCTCCTCGATGCCTTTGTGCATGTATGACATGCGCACTTCCAGTTTGTTTACCTTCTCGCCTATGACGTGGAAGCGGAAATGCCCAGGCTCAATTATGCCTGCGTGGACAGGGCCTACAAGCACCTGGAATTCACCTTCTTCCCCAGTCCCAGATATAACATAAGGTCTGCTGTACATTTCCTTCTGCGCGTTGTTTAAGCTGCGGTCCTTCATGAATTTCAGATTCTCTGAATGTATCATTATTGGGCGCTCATCCTCCAGGCCCTCGAAAACTGCTCCTGTAAGCTCGTGCATCTTTCGCTCGTCCCATAAGGCGCCAGGTATTGAAGGCGATACGGCTATGAAGGATTTTGCATGAGTCCAAAGTATCAGTATCTTGCCCATGCCTTGCATGCGGAAAAGGTACAATGTCTTGAATTCAGACCGGCCTTGATATGGGAGTATGAATGCCGAATCGAACTTGCCTCCAGCATTTACGCTTGATACACATGCGCCCTTTAGGTCCTCTGGAGATGTCTCTATCCAGACTGCGTCGCCCTTATATGACGGCTTTGGGGCAGCGCCCACGGACGTCTTTGCAATTTCCCGTATCAGAGTGTTTATCTTGGAATCCATTACACTACCCCATAATCACCGCAACAGCGGAGTTGACTAATCCGATCAGAGGACCAGGAGTCAAGAAGCCGGAGAATATAGCTAGCAGGAGCAGGCACCCTACGCATGCCATGGTGGCCAGATCTGGCGAGTACTTTCCAGGCTTTGTGATGGTCTCACCGAACGCCATGCCGGACGACTTGAACAGCATGTTGCCGAATGCTATTGTAGTAAAGAGAACTATGAAGATTGCTATTATGAAATGTCCTGAATACAGCGCGGCAGCAAGCAAAGCTATCTCCGCGACAAATGTGCCGAAAGGCACACTTCCAGCAACGCCTATGTTTGCAAGAATGAATAAGCTTCCCAAAAATGGGACATTGCGGACTATGCCACCTATCTTTGATATCTCCTTGGTGCCGAACTTGAGGCTTGCGATGCCGCCAACTAGAAATGCCAACGGCTTGGAAAGTGAGTGCGCTATAACAAGAAAGAGTGCCGCAAAGAGCCCCAGTGGGCCACCTATGCCAACTGCAAGGGAGATTATGCCCATGTTTTCTATGCTGGAATAGGCAAGCAGCCTCTTGTAATTGGATTGCGAAAACAGCCTGAGGGCAGCAAATGCCAATGAAACAAGCCCGAATGCAATGAATAGTGTAGATGCAAACGAGCTGACCGCAGCGTTCTGCATGAGAAGCATATACACGCGCAATATTGCATAGAATGCCGTGCTTAGCAATACCCCTGAGAGTATGGCACTGACAGGCGTTGGAGCTTGGCTGTGAGCATCAGGAAGCCATTCGTGCAACGGTACAAGGCCCATCTTGGTCCCGTACCCCACGAATATGAATGCGAATGCAAGCTTCAGATAAAGCGGCAATATGCTATTTGAGTTCTGAAGCATGCTGAAGACGTTGAGATCTACAAGAAGCCCCGCCTGCTGCTGCCCATATGCAAGTATTATTATGCC
>CAZLPL010000098.1:0-3093 GCA_964561405.1 Microcaldota archaeon | reverse complement strand
AGGTATCTCCTCTAATCCTATCTCAGACAGGATGGTCCTCTCTTTAGGACTAATCTTAATTTCATAATCCGCTCTATAACTATATTTTGCCACTTGCATAAAAATCACAAACTTTTGGAAAATTTATGCAGTGGTTTTCAAGCAATAATTATTTACTGGTGTAATTATTGCTCCTATAGCCATAGTCCTTGACATTATCAAGACTAGCAATGACGTGGTTACCCACCTGTGAAGTCCCGTGGTCATTCTAGTCTGCATGTCAACATTCCTGTAAATCCTTCACACATGTTAAATATTTAAAGCTTTCCTACAAAGCTTTCTTAGCTACGTCGTTAAATATTTTCCTAGGCAAGGTTACATCATGCGGAACCAGATTGACAAGGTGGCCCTCATTCACATCAGGGATAAGAAGCTACTGTGCACAAGGACAGAGGGCAAGAGTCTGTTTTACCTTCCAGGGGGTAAGAGAGAATCGGGGGAGACTGACCAGCAGGTGCTTGCACGTGAGATGAAGGAGGAGATTGGCGTTGACATAATTCCGTCTTCGATTAAATTCCTGAATGCGTTCGAGGCACAGGCAGACAAGAAGCCGGAAGGCGTGATGGTCCGCGCGGCATGTTATACTGCCGATTTCAGCGGCACGCCTGCGGCGGCGTCAGAGATAAGGGAGATAGCGTGGCTCTCCTACCAAGACACAGATAAGATGACGCCGCTGGGAAAAGCGGTCTTTGCATGGCTTCGGGTTAGGGGAATGTTGTGATCATTGATGTTTGAGTTTTTTGATACTGTTAGGGTAGTCATCCTGTTTTTAGGGGCGCTCATGTATGCTTATTTTGACCTTTTCAATAGGAGGAATATACCGGATCTTTTTGCTTATGGAAGTGTTGTTGTAGGTTTTCTTGTTACACTGACCTATCCAATCCCAGTCATAGGTATAAGCATTCTCATTCTTTTTGCGGTAGTAGCTATAGGGTATGTATCTTACAGGTCGGGCCTGCTCGGCGCAGGCGATTTTTACGAGTTTGCCTTCATAAGCCTAGTACTTCCAGTGCAGGCCGTGCCGTTCTTGATAAACACAGGACAGCTGGGGCTTCCGTTCGTAATATCCGTATTCATAGCCACTGGATTGGCCACCATATTCACCACTCCGTTCTATTATGTCTGGATTGCGGCTAAGAAGCATGGTGGACTCAGTGGCATAAGGATAGATAGCAGGAATTTTTATAAGGCGTTCTTGCTCGTATTCATGTACGGCGCCTTGCTGCTGGCCACGGTCTCGTTTGCTGGCCTGAGCCTTCTCCCAACCCTTATCCTCTTCCTGATAGCAGTGCCGTCTGCTGTCATAATACTATACGAGAATGCGATATATGAGGGGATGGTCGAGGAGGTGTACCCCAGGGAGCTTGAGGAAGGGGACATGATCGCAGTGCAGTTGATGAGCAAGAGGGATCTCAGTTACTTTTCCAAAAGGTCAATCCACTTTGGCAGACTTGCAGGTGTAAAGCTTATATCCGAGACCAAGAGCGTAAGGAGGAAACTCCCCGTATACAAGAACGCAATACCTCTTGCGTTCTTCACCTTAATAGGCCTCATGGTATCACTGCTCTTCGGAAATGTTATACTTGCAGTCCTATCAGCCCTTTGATTGGCCTCATTTGCGCAGTGCGAGAAGATCCAGCAGGTCTGCGGGTGCTTCCTCTTTTGGACTCTGGTTGGTATTCGCGTCTGGCACGGTGACCTCTGTAAGGCCGAGTATCCTCTTGTACGCGTCGAGCCTTCCAGACAGGTAACTTATCTCCAATTTGCCGTTTGCATCTGCGGTGCGTTCATCTAGAGCCCTCAAGGACAAGCGCAGCGAGTGCACATCTGCCATTATTTCACCAGACGTCATGCCGTCAGACGTTCCGGCTACCGTACCGACTGCGTTTTTGAATGCATCATACTGGCCCTTATGAAATTCGACGCGGCGGTCATAACCTGGCAGGCGTGCATACGATCTGATTAGTGTGGATAGCTCCCTTATTTCCGCCTCTATCTCATGAAGCTTCATTGGACTGCCGGAAACCTGGAGCTCGGTTTCTGGATGCCTTAGTGCCGCAAGTATACTCACTACAGGCGCATGGTAAGGAGACGGTGGAGGGGCGGCTCTGCGTTCCTCTGGCAATTCAGTTTTAACTGGTCTTAGCGTGGTTGTACGGGCCAGTTTGTCACCAGCTGGTTAGGGAACGTTAGCTTTATAAGCCTTTTCCATAGGTTAGCCAACCTCCGTTCTGCTTGTCTACCCCATAGGGAGGGTCCGTTTCTTAGATATGAAGGGTGCGAGTATCGGCGTTTCTTGCCGGTCCCATTGAACTTTTTGATGCGTGCGGCTGCTTGTTGGGTCCTTTACTGGTATATATCCACATAAGGACCAGTAATACGAAATCTGGCGTGTTAGTATAAAGATGCTTGGCATTAGTCAGTGGCCAGTGAGCTTCCTCTTTGCGGTTGTGTATATCTTCCTTGAGGCCGTTGACATTGCAGATGCACCGTTGATTGAGGTTTCGATTATGCCAAGATTAACGCCCATCTTGCCTGCCTTTTCAAGCCCCCATGACACCATACCTGATACGGCGATCTGTGGCGGCTCCACCAGGGTTTTCGCCTCCTCCTCAGTTACAAGTATTGACTTCATTATGCCGCCGTTGATGGGGGGTGCTTCTGACAGAAGCCTGAGTGCTTCGTGCATGTTGAAGTTATGTTTCTCTCTGCTCAGTTCATAAAGCATCATGATTCCTTCAGAATATATTGGAAATAAACCATAGAAGACCATATTGTGGATAAGTTTTGCCATGTGGCCAGAACCGCTCTCCCCAATGTATCCATACGCGCCAGTACCTGCTATGTCCTTGATGACCTTCCTTGCCATTTTATATGCTGGCTTCTCCCCTCCAACCATCAGCGAAACGCCTTTAGGTATGTCTTCGGGGCCTCCTGCACAGCCAACGTCAAGGTAAAATATGCCTTTTGACTTGAGTTTTTCATGGTTTGACATTGAATCAGTATAGACAGCGTTTGACGCGTCTATAATTATGTCCCCACTATGAAGCAGAG
>CAZLPL010000097.1:0-3205 GCA_964561405.1 Microcaldota archaeon | reverse complement strand
GCCCAGCAAAATTATGGCAATCAGGTCTACGGCTATCGCATTGCTGCCAGGGTAAGGCGTGGAGTTTATCTTGAAATGAGTGTCGTCTGCCAATCAGTCACTTGATCTCTCCATTATGCCCAGAGTCTTGTTTACCTGCTCCTTGCTCTTCACGTCTATTACTTCCTTCAGGAACTCCAGGTGCCTGGGGTTGCACCGTCTCTCCCTTTTGCTCCGCGTAGCAGTTATGATCTTGACAAAGCCGTCCTGTAGCACCGCGGTTATAACCGCCCTGCTACCCGCATCACGGCCATACTTCTTCACGCATACTCGGCCAACCTCCAGCAACATACAATCAACTCTAAACGAAATTCTTCCTATCGCGCGAGAGAGCGAGCATCGATATCACCGCGACAGCCTCATTCTGTTCCATCCTTTCGTAGTTCATTTGCAAATCCATCACCGACAAATCAAAATCCTTTCCATAAGCCCTTCTGTACTGTGCCATTGTTAATCTGTCCTTTTCTTTAATATGCCTTTCGCAATATGCCATATCCTTTCCGCCCCTTTTGGCTATCCTGCGGGCCCGCTCTTCCAGGCTTGCCAGCAGCCACACTCTCACTGTCGCGTCCCTTATTATCCACGGTCCGTGCCAAGTGGTTATGACACAGTCCCTGCCCCTGGCCATCGCCACAATGTCCCTATCGAAGTCCTTTATATACCTGACGCTTGCTGTCTCCAAAAGCCTGATAAGTCCATCTTCGGTCTTTGTCGCGCTCTTGTACGTGGGCTTTACATGTTCTATTCCAAGCTCCTTGGCCAGCGCATCCCCCAAGGTCGTTTTCCCGCTGCCTGTGAGCCCGCTTATGCATATCTTCATAAACGTCAGTGCGCGACAAGCTGCAGCACATAGGACCTCTGTACAACGCCTATATCGTCAAGCTTCATCTCTCCCTGCTCGACCCTGCTGCCCAGCTTTATTATGTCGGCTGTGCACCTGGCGCAGAGGACTCCGCCAAACAGCCGGCTGTTGCTCTTCCTGCTCCTGCCTCCGCTCAGCCCTATCCCGTTGAGTTCAGACCTGCATATCGCGCAGTGCGGCATTGAACTGGCAGCCCTCCTATAGTGAATCACATTCCTTCCTCTAACGGTGATTCTGTTGAATCTTTTGAAGCTCCGGGATCTGTGCATAGGTTTCGGCAATCTCGCACCAAATAGATGAATATATAGGGAAAAAGTATTTAGAACGTTTGATTATTCCTAAACTGATGCCTGCGCCTCCCTGGCAAGCCGCTCGGCCTTGGCCTTCTTCCTGTCGTATATTATTATGGCCGCAGAGGCTACAAGGCCCAGTATGAAAACCGTTGCGAAGAACAGCCCCTTGTACTGGAGCGACACGTTGTACGTGGCTATGGATAGCGTTGCCGTATCAGTCTTGAGATATCCAAACAGGTGCGGCACAAGCAGATAGTACACCAACAGAAACGTAGGTATGAGCACAAAGGTCGCCTTCATGTTTGACATCATGCTCTCCTTTACGAGAGGCATCATCTCTCCCTGCTTTTTCATCAGGTCCTCCTTTGGCACGTTATTCTTCATCATCTCGTTCAGCTCCTTGGAGTGCACCTTTATCCTCTCCTGCAGCTCTCTCACCTTCTTAGGATTGGACAACTTGCGCTGCAGCGTTGTGGCAAACGCCGTGTAGACGATGCCGAGCGCTATTATGTAAATCTCCGCTGATAAAGGCATCGGTACCAATAGGATAGAGCCAGACATGCGAACTTCAGCCTACGAACAGGTCAGACAGGGCAGCCTCAAGATCCTTCACCGACGATCTGAGCTCCCCCTGCCTGTTGTTAATTATATGCAGTGGAATATTTAAATACGAGGCGCAAAAAGAGAGGGATGCCAAATTGACAAGGCGCTGGGTTTCTATCCTGGCGGCTGTCTCCTGCCCCCTATCCCTGCTCTTGTCATACAGCCGTCTCTCAAGTATCTCCTTGGTCTCGGCATCTATGTAAATAAAGCCAGAGAGCCCTTTCAGCAGCCTGAGGGCCTGGAGCGGGAGGCCAGGCACGTACCTTCCCATGTGCTCAACAGACGCATGTGTGTCTATCACTGTTTTGCCCCGTCTTCTGGTCGCAGCGGAGAAAGCCATCTCTCTCAACCTGCTGTATAACTCTCTCCTGCCGCTGAGCTTTCGCAGCTCATCCTTGGTGCTTGCGAGGCTCTCCTTTCTGGCAATCTCGGCCATCAAATCCCCTATGTTGATTACGTTGTAGCTCTTCCTATCCAGCTTGCCTAGGATGGTGGTCTTCCCAGCCCCTGGCGAACCTGTCACAACGACTATCTTGGGCATAGGGACCCAGCAAGGTTTCGCTGGATAAATCTAAAAGCAGGCAGGGCGATGGGCCATGAGGCTTCGTGATGATTACTCCATGTCCGGCATACCGCCGCCTCCATGGCCTCCCATGCCGCCCGGTCCTCCTGCGGGGGCTTTTCCTCTGGAGCTTATCATGTCATCTATCCTGAGTATTATCTCTGCAGCTTCGCTTGCGCTGTAGATGGCCTGCTGCTTTACCTTCAGCGGCTCGAACACTCCCTGCTTTGACATATCACCTATCGCGTTCTTCATTATGTCAACGCCGTGGATTCCGCCACCCTTGGTCCTGTGCCTGCTCCTCAGCTGGACGAGGGTGTCTATCGCGTCCATTCCTGCGCTTTCGGCAAGGGTCTTGGGTATCACCTCTATGGCATCTGCGAACTTCTGTATCGCGAGCTGCTCCCTGCCACCTACATCGCTAGAATAGTTCCTCAGCGCATTCGCTATGTCTATCTCTACGCTGCCTCCCCCTATCACGTACCTCCCGTTTATCATCACGCTGGATATCGCGCCTACCACATCGGTTATGGACCTCTCCACTTCGTCTATGACCTGCTGATTTCCGCCCCTCACGAATATCGTGACGCTCTTCGGGTCCTTGCACCTCTCTACGAACACCATCCGCTCTCCGCCTATCTTCCTCTCCTCTATCATTCCAGCATGTCCAAGGTCCTTCTCGTTCAGGTCATCCAGGCTCGTGACTATCTTCGCCCCTGTAGCCCTTGAGAGCTTCTCTATGTCGCTCTTCTTTATCCTTCTCACCGCAACTATGCCGGCCTTGGCGAGGTAGTGCTGGGCGACGTCGTCTATCCCCTTCTGTGTGAAGACCACGTTCGCACCGCT
>CAZLPL010000096.1:0-3404 GCA_964561405.1 Microcaldota archaeon | reverse complement strand
TCGATATGTCGTACATGCCCCTGTGTATGGTGGCATTGTATCCTGTGTAGAAATTGGGGACTGCGTCTATGACCTGATTGGGCTATTGCGATGTGGCAGCGCTGTCAAGGTAGACAAGCTCCTTGCCGTCCTGCCTGGTCCTGAATATCGGGAAGTCCTCCTTTATCCTGTCCGCATCAAGCTTGCTCATTGGTCCGCCCCGAATCCGTACCCTCCTCTCTCAATCTCCTCTATGAGCCCCTTTCCGCCTTCGCGCACAATCTTCCCGTCGCTTATAACGTGTATGAACTGCGGGTTCATATAGTTAAGTATCCTGCTGTAGTGGGTTATTATCAGGGCTCCGGCACCTGTCTTCTTCATGAACTGGTTGATGTTCTCGGCAACTATCCTTACGGCATCAATGTCAAGCCCCGAATCAGGCTCGTCAAGTATGGCCATCTTGGGCTTAAGCATGGCCATCTGCAGTATCTCCATCTTCTTCTTCTCCCCTCCGGAGAAGCCGTAGTTTAGCGACCTCCCTATGAGGTCTTCCCTGAGCCTAAGGGACTCTGCATTGGCCTTTATCTCACCCATGAACTCCCTGTATCCTATCTTCTGGGCATTGAGGGCTCCCCTTGCCGTATTCAGGAAGCTCACCAGGCCTAGTCCTTCTATCTCAACAGGGTTCTGGAACTCAAGGAAGATGCCCAGCCTCGCGCGTTCGTTGACCGGAAGGTCGTTTATAACCTTTCCATCAACCAGGAGCTCTCCCTTCGTTATCTTCGTGCTGGGATGCCCCATTATTGTCTTTGCGAGCGTTGTCTTCCCAGATCCGTTAGGGCCCATAAGCACGTGCAGCTCGCCCTCCTTGACCGTAAGATTCACTCCCTTAAGCACATTACGCTGTTCAGCATCCGCATGCAGGTCCTTTATCTCCAATATCATGTCTTCACCATGTGGTCCAGACTCCGCTCGTGCTCACTTCCGGCAGGTTGCCTATGCTGCCGCTCTCGAGTTTGTCAAGCATAACCGACATCGCGACTTCTCCCGCGATGCCATTACTCATCTTTGATATGTATTTTGCCATGAATGCCGTTATGAATGTCCTCCTCGCCGTCTTCTCGTCTAGTCCCCTGGACTCCAGATAGAACATCGCCTCCCTGTCTATGGGGGCGGTAGCCGCAGAGTGCGTCGCCTTTATCTCATTGCTGTAATCTATCGCCATGTCAGGCAACGCATCTATGTGCGCATCCTTGCTGAGCAGTATGCCCCTCTGGGTTATCCTTGATACGCATCCCTTCGTGCCGTTCTCTACCTTGGCGAATCCCTTGAGCATGCAGCGTGACGTTCCCGTAAGCACGGCTCCGGATTCAAGGTAAGCCTGGCTCTTGGGCTTGGTATTTGCCATATATGTCCCCAGATCGAACTTCTGGTCCTTGCTACCAAGGGCGAACTCGCACACATCAACCACGCTGTTGGAACCCGCAGAGTCCATCTGCGACCTGGTCTTTGTCACCTGGCCTCCGCTGTAAACAAAGTTTGCATTGATTCTTGAATTGTTTCCCGCCATAGCCTTGCACAGGTTGATCACTCCAAATCCCTCGCCCTCGTTGTGCAATGCATCAAGTTCGACCTCGGCTCCTTCGGCCGCATTCACTTCATGGAGAGCCGAGACAAGCCCGCTGCCAGCCCTGCCGGATGCGAACATCTCGAAGACCTCTATCCTGGCCCCCCTGGGCGCATTTATCATGACCTGCACCGGGAGTCTCCTGTGTCCTATGAAGAGCAGGTTAAGCTTCATCGTCTCGCCTTCACGGCCTTCTATCGAAACGAAGCGCACAGAGCTGGCGTTTGCGAATGCCGCAAGCTTATCATCCCCGCTTTTGAACATCTTGCCCTCAAGCAGCTCCATGTCAACATTATCCTTCCCCATGATCCTGAGCCTGGCATTGAAGGATCTGACTGCATGCTCAGATATGACTGCATCGAACTTTATCCTGGTCTTTGCGGATATCTCCCTGGAGAGCTCCTCCATCTCCTTCTCCGCGATGTTTATGTCAGCCTCCGTAGTTGTCTGGTCCAGGGGCACATGCACGGTGTACTTCTTGTATATCTCGTTCGTCTCAAGCGGAAGCTCTTCGTAGCTCCTAAGCGCTTCCTCTACAAACTCCTTGTGTGATCTCAATTAAATGCACCGAAAAAATCAACCGACTCCCTTGCTTGTGTCAAGCTTTATGAGCCTCTTAAGTTCAAGCGAATACTCCACGGGCAGTACCTTAGTAAGGTCGTCTATGAACCCGAGGACTATCATTGCCACTGCATCGTCTTCCGATATGCCCCTTGACATCAGGTAGAATATCTCATCGTCGCTTATCTTGCCCACCTTGGCCTCGTGGCTTATGATGGCATCGCTCCTGTTTATCTGGTTGTACGGGTAAGTGTTAGTCTTGGCATTCTCATCAAGCAGAAGTGCATCGCAGGATACGTGCGATTTCACGTTCTCGGCATCCTTTGCGACGTGCAGAAGACCCCTGAATGTGGTGACTCCGCTCCCCTTAGACACGCTCTTGGATATTATCTTGGATGTGGTGTTGGATGCGAGGTGGTATATCTTGCCTCCGGAGTCCTGCGCCTGTCCGTCTCCGGCAAGTGCTATCGAGAGCACTTCGCCCCTGGCGCCATCTCCCTGCAGGAAGATGCTCGGGTACTTCATGTTTATGCGGCTTCCTATATTTGCATCTATCCATTCAACGCGCCCGCCCCTGGCCACATGTGCGCGCTGCGTCACCAGATTGTAAACGTTCTTGGACCAGTTCTGTATGGTCACATACCTTATATGCGCATTCTCAAGCGCCACCAGCTCCACCACGGCGGCATGCAGCGAGTTAGATGCGTAGACCGGGGCAGTGCAGTTATGCACCGCTACCCCTCCTGCCACATAGCTTTCATCTTCTTCCACGCTAAAATTGTATACTGGCAGGTTCTCAACATTGGCATATGATATGCTCCTTATAGGAACAAAGGCATAGTTGCCTTCTATATACATATATGAAGATGTTGTCTTAATCTGCTTTATCGCCATGATCATGTTCACATTTCCTTGGTTTATTATCTCATGGGTTTCCAGCTCTACTACTTCTGCAAATTTTGCAAGATTTTCACCGCCTACATATACGCAATATATCTCGTGTCTCTTTCCTATCCTTTTCTGTAAATTTATTGATGCAAACACATTCTGCCTGAGGATCAAGTCACGAAGTTGTCTGGCTAGGGTCTTTGAGATTGTATTGATTCTGAACATCCTTTTGGCGCCATAACTATAGTCTGCATTCATGACGCTTCCATCCCCTCTCCATATTCCCTTGATAAGCTCCTTCTGCTTTCTGATATCCTCATGCATTACCCATTGTGGGATCCTTTTGTTT
>CAZLPL010000095.1:0-3492 GCA_964561405.1 Microcaldota archaeon | reverse complement strand
CTCATCCCAGCAGCGCAGTTCTCATCGAATGCTCTGCTATTGTTTCAAGGAATTTTATTAGCGCAATAGAATACCCCGACTGCTTGCAGCGGGGTCATTCATTCCTGCCTTAAGCCCTCCTGTCCTCGGGATGTTCTTCAAGCTTCCTACCTCGAACATGAAATTAGATATTCCCTCGTCGCTTGTAGCCATCCAACACACGGTTAAGTATCGCAGATAAGCCTTTATAGCGTTCATGTCGCACGACGCATCATTTCAGTAAGAGCGGACCCGTGGCCGGTGTCATCTCCAAAGGCTCCAATTAAAGCCCGAAGAACGGCCTCGGCCAGGGTTCCGCCAGGATATAGGGATATGGCTGCGACAATGTGGCAATACCTCAATTTGGCATCACCGCATGTGTCGTGCCAGCAGGCGTCAGCGCCTGCCTTTCTTCATCTTTGCCCTTGCTGCTTTCTTCAGCTTAGACTTTGCAACCTTCCTATACCCATGTCCCACTTTCCTATGCTTTCTTTTTACGGTCTTTTGCACCATTTTTCAGCACCGTATTTATTTCTACATCCAGTTATTTATGCCCTTTTGTCCTTTGACTCCCTTCAGCTCCATGAGCCTGTCAGCCACTTTTGTGACTCTGTCAGACGAAAATTCGTGCTCATTGCACATAAAATCGAGAATTTTTCCCTTGTCAGGCTTGGATTCCCTGAGCATTGACTCGAATTCGTGCTGTGTAATCGCCCTCGACTCCGGGTTCATGAAGAGCTCCATCACCTCGCGCGGATCAGAATCGAAATCAACACCATACTTCTCTTTCACATAGCCAACCATCCTGTCAAGCGTGGAATGCTCCCTAACTATCTTCAGCGCAGTCTTCGGCCCGACCTTCTCTATCCCCGTATTGAAATCGGTGCCTATGAGCATCCCTGCCATGATCAGCTGTTCCCTCGTTATTCCGAGCTTTCCGAGGAGCTCCTTGAGCGCTATGCGTTCGGGCTTTACGTCTATGTATATGTTCTTCCCTGGGAGTTTCCTCTTCCCGCTTATGGTGAGGTTCCTAAGCACCACCTCAGCGCCGAACAAGAAAGAGTCGTAGTCCTGGCTGGCGCTTGCATAAGCAAGGCCTTCCCTCACCATCCTTGCCGCCTGCGCTTCACCTTCGCTAGGGGCCTGCACGTACGGCATGCCCATGCACTCCAGCAGCTCTTTCGCCCCAGCTACAATATCCTCGTTTATCTTGGTGCTCGCCATCGCATGCACTCTGGCTTCCTCCACGTTGCCCAGTTCCCTGGCCTTCTCCCATTGCGTGTGCGCCTCCCTCCTCCTGTCTGCGCGCGCCTCGAGTGTCCTCCTCTTAAGCATCGGCGGCATGCCGTCAAACACGTAAACGGGCGTTATCCCATATTCCAGCAGGTTTATTGTCCTGTAGAGTATGCCTGAAAGGTGGCTCGTCACCCTGTTCTCGGAGTCGACCAGCGGAGCCCCGTCAGGCTGCCTTATTATCGAAAGGAATTGATATATCGTATTATAAGCGTCCACGACTATTATTCTGTTGGATATCTGATCCAGCGTTATCTGCTCTTTGACCTCGGAAACAAGCTTGCTGATATCTACTGCCACTCAGGCACCTTTATTCTTGTCCTTCTTGAGCAGGGCAGCATCCCCAAGTGTCATCGGCACGGGCTTGCCTGAAATGTGTGCCGATGCGTCCACTTCCACTTTGACTATAAGTGTTATGCCGAGCTCTTTCTCAAGCTTCTTGGCGAGTTTGTCTTCAGGGAGCATATGCTCCTCCTCCACCCTTGTCAGCGTCGATTCCTTCTCGTTTATCCTCTCTGCAAGCGCCTTGGCCGTAAGCCCGCGCATCTCCCTGGCCCTCCTTATGATCTTGCCAAAGCCGTCAACCACCTGGCTCTCCTCACGCTCCCTCCTGGGCCTGTGCTGGGTTTCGGATCTTTGCGAGGATGATATCTGTTCTATTACCTTGGCTCCCCTGGAGCACTCTGTGCACGCTACCATCTGCGCCCCCTCTATCTCAACAAGGTACAGGTTTTCAGACTTCCTTCCGCATATGTCGCATTCCTCCATGCACTTACACCTAAAATGGCCTGATATTACTCTTCACGTGTTTATTTATAAGTTGTTGTGCAGTACATTATCTCATGTCAACCGGAAGACCTAGTCGTGCGCATGCGAAGCGTGATCAGGCGCAGAATGGCAACCGCAGGACAATATCCAGAAGCCTTGGCCTGGGGGTTGTAGTTGTCTCTCTTGTGCTTCTTGCAGCGATAGTCACGTCACGGCTCTCCCTGCTGCCAAAGCTGCTGCTCTCCTTAGCGCTGCTTGTAGTGAGCGGTGAAATACTCTCGATGCTCGCTGCATCGCAGAGGCTCTTCTACGGTATCTACATGTTCCGGACCAAGCTCGGCCTCAATGCAATGGAACGGCTCGCAAAGAGGGCTCCGTGGTTCTGGAACGGGCTGGCAGATTGGGGTCTTGTGCTTGGCTTCGGTCTTTTCTCGCTCGTGCTCTTCCGCAAGTCTGTTAGCAAGAGGATGGTGGCATTCGGCATAGCATCAATGGTTATGCTGCTGCTTTTTGTGCTCCCCAACCTCGGGCTTGGGCTGAATTTCGTTGACATACCTCAGATAACATCGCACATACAATCAGCTACTGCCCCGGCGTCTGCGGGCTTGGATTATCTTGCATATGTAATGTATGCGCTCAGCATACTCGGCGGATTCACCGCGTACATAATCTTCTCATTGCTATACAATGCAGCTTCCATAATATCGGCACTCTTCACCGCCTTGGTAACCTCGTTCACCTCGCATCCCAATTACAGCGGATTGGGGCAGAGCATACCTGGCGTAGCCCCCATAATCCCTGGTATAACCATTCCTCTCTTCGCAGGCGTCCTCTCATTGGCATTGCTCCTGGTAGTGCACGAATTCTCGCATGGAATCCTGGCACGCATCTCAAAGATAAGGATAACCTCTTCAGGGGGGCTACTCTTCGGGGTCATACCAATCGGCGCATTTGTAGAGCCCGACGAGAAGCGCATCGAAAAGCTAAAGGTGCAGGCGCAGAACCGCATCTCTGCTGCTGGCGTTGCCTCCAACATGCTGCTCTCAGTAATATTCTTCCTACTCATGCTCCTGTTCATATACTTCGTAATGCCGTACGTGCAGAAGCCGTACGTATACATAGTCGCCACGGCGCCCAACTCCCCTGCGAACAGCATAATCTCACCAGGCTCGGTAATACTGAAATGGAATGGATACAACATAAGCACCATATCTGATTTCAAGGTGGCGGCTGCAAATGACATCTCCGGTGCGCACGTATCAATAGTGACAAACAATGGCTCCTACACCCTCACTGCGAACAGCACTGGCAAGGTAGGCGTATTCGTAAACCAGGCCGCAGAGACAAAGGGCGGCATTCTTGGCCACATCATCACATTCTTATACTCTTTCTTTGCGCTGTCCTTCCTGCTAA
>CAZLPL010000094.1:3164-3551 GCA_964561405.1 Microcaldota archaeon | reverse complement strand
GAGGGAAATCCACTCAGAATATAATTAAGGTTATTTTTCGGACTACCTACTAGTCTTTGTCTGGAGGCTGGGAAGGCTTTGGAACTGCAGGGGGAGGCTGCACTGCATTCTTCTGCAGGTCCGAGTGACGCATATTTACGCTGGAGATTATGTCGCAATATTTGTCAAGCATCCCTTTCATTTCTGCGAGCTCCTTATTCCTGAAGCGTATCCTTCTGTTCAGGAGGCTTATCTTTCTTCTCCTGAAGAACCGGAATAGGCTTGACTGGTGGGAGTCCAAACGCTTTGACATTGAGCATAGGTTCCTGTTCTTCTTGTCGATCATGCCCTTGTAGTAATCGGCCTTTTCATTGAGAACCTGCGGCACGAATATCTTCTCGTTCTTGA
>CAZLPL010000094.1:0-3154 GCA_964561405.1 Microcaldota archaeon | reverse complement strand
CTTTGGTTAGGGTGGCCAGGTAACGCTCAGCGCTGCTCACACCCCTTCCCTTTGAGGTTATGCCTATCAGAATGAGATTGGTAAGGTCTTTGCCAACATGGCTGGAGTACCCCACACCTATCGCCTCTATGAGGCCGAGGTACGCGAGAAAATCCTCCCCCTGCATGTGTTTTGAATGCTGTATTATATTTGGAACGCAGAAAGCCTCATAGTCTATGGGATCTATGAATGGAGTCATATTGGAAAGGTGCCTTTCAAGAGCGACGCCGACATGGCCCCTCTTTGACTTGTCAGTGCCTTCAAGCTTGTCGAGCTTCTCTTTCCAGTACTGGCGCACCACTGTCTTGAGCGTGTCGGAATGCCTGTTGTCATACCCATTTTTTGCAGAATACCCAATACTTTCCCTAGTTATAATATACTCCAAACCAACTCATCCCATTGAGTTTTGTTTACCGTGCGGTTGCAGATAAACAAAAATGATGCACTTAGTAAGTATTTAAATGTTATAGCTCGCCTGCACAGTATATAAAAATCAGCCGCCCAAAGTAGATAAGCTGCAGATAAAGTTGAGAGGATGCAAAAAAGATGGGACACGTATGGTGCGGACCGGTTATTCAATTCCAGGTTTGAGGACAGGATGTGCATAGGGCGGGACGAGTTCGATGAAGTCGTGAAGGAGCTGGGTCTTGTCGAGATGCCAAGCGAGAGGGCATGGATACAGAACATATATTTTGATACCGCAGAGTTCGCAATGCCTTTGGGCCATGTTGTCAGGGCGAGAAGGTATTATGCAGGCAGGCCTGAAATGAGGCTGGATATGGGGGATTACTATATAGACGAAGGGGATGTATTTTTCAGCAGGAAGACTAAGGCCAGGGCAAGATCAACGCTGAAGGAGACGGGAAAAATGCTGGATGCGAAGTTCAGGCTCAGGCTTGGGGGCTTCAGGCCACAGATGGGGATCCAGTACGCACGGAGGGTTTATGGGCTGGGGAGGGCTAGGCTAACCTTGGACTACGACATTGAATTCTATAATATAGACGAAAATCTTGCGTGCAGCAGAGTTGGAATTGAGAGCCTGCCGAATGTGGAGCTGAAGTATGAAGGCGATGCCCCTGCAAGTGCAATTGGTGCCCTGGTAAGGCATGGGGCGGTGCCTAATGCATCGAAGCAGAGCCTCCTTTATTTTGATGGGGTAAAGAGGACAGTTGCCTACGAAAAGGGACTTGCAGACAAGTTTCCCGGAAAGGAGTGCGAGCTTAAATTCGATGTTGCAACAGAGGAACCTTTTATGAAGGCGCTTATATCAGCAGCAGAGGGGCGGATGACGGGATACAGGATATGGGGGGCAAGCCCGCAGTTCATGAAGATATGCGTTGTCACAGAATACAGGAAGATGCAGGGCACCGCAAGAGACATAAAATTTGTATACCACGGAGGCGCAGAGCCAGTTGTCACGGTAAAGAATAAGGGCGAATTTACCGAACAAGGGATACTGATCAGGACCAAGGATAGGAAGACAATGATACCGAAATCGTTGCATGGCTCCAAGGTTTATGCTGTTGCCAAGGGATTCAAGAAATATTTTACAATAGAGAGCAAAGCGACCGCGAGCATATACCACATATCGCAGGACATGTATTATACATCGGAAAACAAGCGGCTTTGCCAGCTTGAAGTTGAGAGCTGCAAATCTTTTGACACCGAAGGCAAGCACTCTGCCGAGGAGATACTTGAGGAGCTCGATAGGCTTGGAAGATACCTTGAAAGCAGGTATGGAATCAGACGGTCAACGCTTACTAAGAGCAAATGGGCCAGGTAGCGCTGCCGGAGCCTGGCAGGTAGACCTGCTTCAAAGGATTATAAATCCGCTGACATAAATTAGTAAGAGTGAATGGTGCCATTATGGTCAACGAACATGTGAAAGAGATAGGCAGGCTTACTTCGGACATGGTAAAGATACCCTCGGTGAGCAGCGACCCGGAAGGCATTGCCCAGATTGCGGATTTCGTGAAGGTATGGCTGGGGGACAATGGCATAACTTCCAAGAAAGTGGAATATGTAAAGGGGTTTCCGGTAGTGGTAGCACAGATTGGAAGGGGAAAAAGGTCGGTGATGCTTAACGGCCATATGGATGTTGTTAACGAAGGGGAGAGGAGTTCATGGAAACAGAGCCCTTACTCCGGCAGGATAGATGCAAGTGGGGTTTACGGCCGCGGAACGGTGGATATGAAGTCGGGGCTGGCTGTACAGATGCATGCTTTCATTGAGCTGGCTGACAAGGTAGATTATAAGATGGTGCTAACAGCTGTTTCGGATGAAGAGACGGGGGGTACAAAGTGCTCCAAGCCTCTTTCGGAAAAATATTCCCCAGACCTTGTGCTAGTGGCTGAGCCTACCCGATCCGAACTGATTGTGCTTGGGGAGAAAGGAGTATTCTGGTCAAAGCTCACTGCCAAGGGGAGGACGGCGCACGCAAGCACGCCATCGCTTGGATCCAATGCAATAATGCTTATGATGGATGATCTCAGGCGATTATCTGCCTTGAACAAGATGAAGGTCAGGATACCTCAAGAGACAAGAGATATGGTAAGGATAGCATCGCAGGAGTTCGGAAGTGATGCACCAAGGGTATCATTCAATGCGGGCAAGATAGCGGGAGGCATGAAACCCAATGTAGTGGCAGACAGATGTGAGCTGTACGCGGACACAAGGCTGCCCCCTGGCATAAGCGTTGACAGGATATTTAAGCTTGAGAGAGAGATGGCCAGGAATTGCGATGTTGAGCTGGTGCAGGCTTCGGAGCCGAACTATACCAGCCCCAGCAACAAATACGCATCCGAGTTCATAAAAGTGGCCAAAAACTGCAAAAGCGGCATGAAAACGTCCATAATGACTGGAGGCACTGACGGGAGGTTCTTCAGATATAAAGGAATACCTTCGATAACTTACGGCCCGGGAACAATGAAGCTGATGCACAACTACAACGAATGGGTGCCTTTCAGCCAGCTGGATACCGCGTACAAAGTTTACAGCAGCTACCTGGAGAGGCTTAACGGATACATGTGACTGCATGCGCGGGAGCTGTTCAGACCTTTTCAGAATAGGTAGATGGCCTCAAGGCGTAAGACCTTCTTTGCAAACTTCAGGATAG
>CAZLPL010000093.1:0-3627 GCA_964561405.1 Microcaldota archaeon | reverse complement strand
GTGCTCTACTTACCTCCCTAAACGCTGTTTCAATAAACCTCTTATACCTAGAGTCGCCTTTCTCTTTCATGTGAGTCGCCAAATAACTCACATTGCCGAAGGGTTAAAATCCTTCGGTCTTTACATCAAATAGAGGAATTCTACAGAGCCCATTATATCAGTTTAAATGCAGACTTTTTCGCATGTTGTCGTTAAGATATATCTAGACACCTTTTCAAATAGATCCTCCATATCTTAATGCAAATGTTGTGTCATTCGGATAAGATAATCAGATAAAATACCAGAAAAGATTATCTATACACGTTCCTTTCGTAACTACCGTTTAGGCGCGGTAATTTAAATACAGTCTTCCAATAAGATGACGCTGGCTGACCACGGTACTGCGGAATTGGCGAAAAAGCAGATGCCGCATCATGTGGCAAGAGCTGAACTTATCCGAAAGACTGATGGAATGGCATCCCAAAGAAACAGCAACACCCCGAAGTACGCATACACCATAGCTGTAATAGTCCTTTTCTCTATTTTTGCCGTGCTCCTTAATACTTATCTGGGTGGAATGATAAGCATCAATGCACCGGTCCTGGAAGCGTACCTTCCATACCTATCAAAGGCAATATACATAATACTAGGGATTCTTGGATGCTACCTTCTATACCGCGTCCTTCTTTCCATACTCATACCATATGCAATGCATAGCGGGGATAGCGAACTTGCCGAAATAACCAAACTAGCATTGCGCATAGTGTTCTATGTCATAGTCATCTTCCTGATACTAACTGCATCTGGAATAAGCCTTTCAGCTGCACTTGCCGGAGGGGCAATCGGTGGAATAGTGCTTGGTCTGGCAGTACAAAACATAGTCACAAGCATCCTGTCAGGGTTAATGCTGTCATGGTCAAGAACGTTGATACCTGGGGACATAATGCTCGTACACTCGTGGTTGTTCGGTTCGGTTGACATAGTCTGCAAGGTGGTAAAGGTAAATACCATATTTACTGAAGTGGTGACGCAACATGGCCAGGATATGCGCATACCAAGCAATATACTGATAACTACGACAATCTTCACAAAGCTTGGGAGAGGGAGGGATATTTACTATGCCTTTCAGGTGCTAGTCAATGCAGATGTCCCTTCAGCAGCAGTGCAAAAATATGCAGAATCTGGAATGCGGGATGCCTTCAAGAATATGCGGATGGCCGCGCCTAAGGCTTACTTCACTTCAAAGACCGGGTCACAGAATGCGTTTACAGTCATAGCCAAATTCAATGACATAACTGAGGTAAATGAGATACTAAATGCTGTTAACAAATCATTTGATGCGGCTTACAACCGTGCAAAGACATGAACTGCCTGCGCTCCTTCTAATCTCAAGCGTTGCCGTGCAGCCTGTAGAAAACCCATATAAGTTACAAGTCCATCCATCTACGGATACGATGCACAATGGCAATAGCGGGTTTCTAATAAGAAGATTGAAGAGGCGTGACAGAGAAGACCTCATATCAAACTACTATGCTTTGTATAATGAAGTAAAGCACAACCCGTCACTTGGTATATCTTTGCTAAGGCGCAAACCATCTATTAATGAAGAGTATAAATGGTTTGCAGGTGGTTTGCCGGCATGCTTTCAAAGGAGAGAAAAGGAGAAGCCATAATTTCTGTAGCCGAAGCTGAAGGTAAGGTGGTGGGGATGTGCGATATCATCAAATACTCGCCATGCGTTGAGCAAAGTCATGTGGGCACTGTAGGCATATTGATAAGGGAAGGCTTCTGGTCAAAGGGCATAGGCACTGCGCTGATGAAGGATGTGATCAAACGTGCCAGGCCAAGGTACAGCCTGCTCTCGTTGCATGTATTCGGCAATAATGGCCATGCCCTGCATGTATACCAAAAACTCGGGTTTAGGGTCTACGTCACTCTCCATTCAGGGATAGTCCGAAGTGGAAATAAAATAGATGACGTGCTCATGTGCCTAAAGCTGTAACATACCCGTAACGATAATACATCCGGCATTATGGCAGGCAGCTCTCATGATAGTGCAGACCATTTAGGTTGCAGAAGATATGCTTGTCTCCCTTTCCAGGCTCCTTGTGGCATCCTTTGCACTCTACTCTCCTGCCACAAAGTTCGCAAGAGAAATAGTCATACGCCTCTATGTACTCCAGCTTGGCTTTTTGTAACGAGCCTTTATTTTCCATAATTCATACACCAATCTTAAACATAAATAACTTCCTGATGCATTCGCATGCGTCTTCAGTTACCTGCCCTTTCTCCGTTCAGCCTTCTGCAACAGCTTCTTTGCGCGCCCTAACTCCTCCGTCTTCTTTCCGGCCCTGTTTATAAAGTACTGTACCATCTTTATCGCAGTCCCCAAGTCCCCTGGCGGGGCATCTTCCTTCCCATCACATGTGCTATCTCTTCTGCCGACTTGGTGAACATGCCTGGAGGGGGAAACGTAGATACTGTGGTAACCTTGCCTATCCCCATCTTCCTCTTCCTGGCCTTTGCCATAACTTACTATGCACTCCAAATTAAATAAGCATGCGCAGGGCGTCTTTGAAAGACTCATCTATGCATGGCAGTTGCAATAGCACGGCATAGGCTCGTGCAAGGGCCTGGCATCCCTCTCCTTTGAGCTAAATGTGAGCTTCGCCACCTTGAAAGCTGGTAGTGCCTTGTGCGCAGCCAGTAAGGGATTCCCAATCACATCCTGTGTAAGCATGCGTATGCTGCTTAATGCCCAAGATGTGGGACCCAAGCCCGGTTCAAGTGCTGATGTCCCATAAGAGGGCTTACCAATTGCGCTGTCTCCCATCCAGCATGTTCTGCCCAAGTCTGCAGTGCCAATTCCATTGCCGTTTGTTTCCTGAACGGTATAAACTTGCAAGTGCTCTCTTGCAGCCAGCTTGAACGGTGCCGCCCCTGATATCGCTGTGCTGCATACGGTCTGTGCACCTGTCCTTCCGAAGCTATTTGGAGAATCAAGGCATGCAACAGTATATGGTGCTTTTGCGCTATTTGCATATGCTATTCCAACATTCATGCTCATCCTTTTTCCAGCTTTTTCGTTCCCACCTGTCCCTCCATCATCCTGTTCAAGCCCCACTCCGCTTATACTGGATGTAATGTTTCCGCCAGTGTTTGCATGGAAAGCGGCACACGTCGCAGTTACACCTCCCGAGTTAACTACAGGGGACACTGCCAAGCCGGAAGCGGTATGGACAAGCATTCCTCCATACTGGGTTTCAGTGGTTGCTGGGTATGCCACATATCTGCCAGTCACAGGAGTGTCCTGTGTAGCAAGTTTCAGTGCCTTTCTAGATGGGCTCAAGATTGTGGTGTGCAGTGATGCGCCTGTGCCGTACCGTCCAATCCCTATCCATGAACTGTCTTGCGTGAGCATGCTTGTCTGCCACGAAGTCAAGGCACATGCCACTGCGGGCTGGTAGAAATCTGCCATCTGACCCGATACCGAAGAAGCGCTTACGCTTATCGCCACATTGCCTCTACCAATGCCTTCAAATCCAAGTGAATATCTCCTGCCAATATTCCTGTTATTGCTCTCCATCACGAAATTCACAACATATTCAGGTACTGACCACATGCCGAAAACTTCGATTCCTGCGCGAA
>CAZLPL010000092.1:0-3641 GCA_964561405.1 Microcaldota archaeon | reverse complement strand
TGGTAAATTCGTGCCCCATAGGCAGAGTCATAAACATAGGACTTAAGACTAAAGAGCCATTGAAGATCAGTTATGGCATAGGCGTCGCGCAGATAACATACTTCCTCGCACCTTACATGGAGGAATAGTTGAAGCGGCAGTCCTTTAGTTGTATAGCCTACGAGGCAGCAGCACAAGTTTTTAAATATGAGGTATAGGTCAACATATACCTATGAAAAGATTTAGGCACTCTGATCCAAAAGTCGCTGAAGCGGTACGAAATGCGGCCATATTTGATGCGTTCAGGAGTGGAAAGGACATTAGAGCAGTTTCCCATGAGTTCAAGCTTAGTATTAGGACAGTATGCAGTAAGCTCAGGAGAATGGGAGTCGAATATGATGACATGCGCCCACTACTTACTGCAAAAACTGATGATGCGGATGATACGGTTCGCTACCCGAATACAATGGGCGCAATAGCTGGTAGGCGCTTGGTTGACGTTGTCGATTTGATCAACGCACTTCGCAATGATGGAATAGAGGTAAGGGGAAGCAAGGGGTCATCTGGGAGAAGAGTGACACTAGTATTGCACAACCCCTATACAGGAAGAACGGCAAACTGCGTGCCCAGAGGTGAGGCGAATCAGTCATACATAAGCAATTTATTCAAGACGTTGGGAATACATAGAAAGACGTAGTGGCATGTGGCTGTTTTTAAGTCTTGGGTGAGAGGTGTTCTTGAAATCACATGGAACTTGAACAGAGGGTCAGGAAGACAGTCTCGCTCTTTCACGAGAACATAAAGCTTGCAAAGGACGTGGAGCTTAGCGCAAAGGAGAAAGAGGTGCTGGAGCTTGCCAAGATGTACGCGAGCGATTCAGAGTCATGGATTGCCAAAGGCGACCTGATAACCGCATTCTCAGGCATAGAGTACGCCCATGGGCTTCTTGACGCCATACTTAAGACGAAAGGAAAGGATCCTTATGAAGACAGTAGTTGAAGGCAAGGCGCGCATACTCACAGGAGATGCATTCTACAACCCAAAAATGGCCATGCTCAGGGACATGTCAGTGATGTTCCTGAAGGCGGTGCGCACAAGGAACATGAGGGTACTCGATTCCACCGCGGCCACTGGGGTGCGCGCAATACGTTACGCCCTGGAGGCAGGAACTAAAAACGTCACGTTGATAGACATTAACAAGAAGGCGGCGGCTGTAGCTAAGAAGAATGTGGAGCTCAACGGCCTGAAGCTCAAGGTTATGAACGAGAGCGTACAGGGACTTGCAAATGAGCATGAAGGAAGTTTCGAGGCCATAGACCATGACCCTTTCGGAAGCCCTGCACCCAACATGTTTGACCTGATGAAGCTAGCATGGAATGGGACTAGTCTCATGATAACCGCAACTGACACGGCAGTGCTCTGCGGTGCACACGCGGGGGCATGCATAAAGGTGTATGGATCAAGGCCACTTCACAATGAGATGTGCAAGGAAGCGGGCCTGAGAATACTGCTGAACTTCACCGCCAGGACTGCGGCGCAGTTTAATTTCGGCATAGTGCCGCTGCTTTCTATTTCGGACATGCATTATATGCGCGTATTCGTAAGGCTGGAGTTCGGAGCGGATAAGTCTATAGAGTCCATGAAGAATACGGGGGTAGGGGCGTTCTGCAGCAAATGCTACGATTACATGTTCGAAAAAGGCGTGGCGCCGCTTCTCGGCCCAGTATGCCCAAAGTGCAAGTCAAAGATGGAACCGTTTGGGCCATTATGGCTTGGAAGCATGCGCGACAGGGCCATCGTAATGAAGATGCGAAAGAACCCGATAAGCGATGCTGCTTCTGGAAAGATGGATCTGCTGTACGAGGAACTCGACGTTCCGATGTTCTATTCGGTGCCTAAGCTTACAAAAAGGCTGGGAGTGACGTCAGTATCCCATTATGCAGTTATGGAAAGACTGGGGGAGAGCGGGGCTATTGTGACTAGGACGCAGTTCGACCCTAACGGATTCAAGACAGATGCATCCGTAGAGGAGGTCTTCGCAAGCGTACGGGCTGCAGGCAGGAGAAAATGACGCGTCAGGCATGACAGGATTATGGAGTTACTAGAGTTAGCCTTTTCATTGAGAGCACATCCCTAGGATGGGATAGGCTGCCTATCCCTGCGCACTTTCCAGTAGACTCGGCGAAATCAATGCATGCCTTCACTTTGGGCATCATGCTCCCTGCCTCAAAATGGCCCTGGGTCATGCTCGCTTTCAAGGCTTTGGCGGTGGACTTTGATATCAATTCGCGGTTGCGCTTAGTGTAATTCATGTACGCGCCATCTACATTGGTAAGTATGAACAGCATGTCAGCGCGAATTGCACTGGCAAGTATGGAAGATGCACTGTCCTTATCGATAACTGCATCAGTGTACTTGAGCCCTTTTCCCGAACGTGCTACAGGAATGCCTCCCCCTCCGCAAGCAATCACTATCCGATGCCTGCCCAAAAGGTATTTTATGGCATCCATCTGCATTATTTCCAGCGGCTCTGGGGATGGCACCACGCGGCGGTATCCGCCTATGAGTTTCCTTATGCAGAGACCCTTACGCCGTGCAGATGCGGCCTCAGCAACGGACATGAATGGGCCTATGGGTTTGGTCGGATATTTGAAGTCAAGGTCATCGGCCTTTACAATCACATCGGTGAGTACAATCTCAACCACGCCTTCGGGAGACATGCCCCTATGCAACAGCGCGGAATTCAGCTTTTCCTTAAGAACGGTGCCTATCCAGGCTTGGGTCTCTGCAGTGAGCACGGCAAGGCCCCTCTTCTGCGTAGCTGCCAGTTCCCCAACCTGGGGCCCGTTGCCATGCGTAATTATAATTTGGTTTCCCAGAGCATGCTGCCGTACAATCTCACAAGCCACTTTGTCGGCGGATTTGGGTTCTACAAGCGCATTGCCACCCAACGCGATCACATACCTCATGTCTACAGGTAACTAGGAGCTTACGTCATTTAAATACTTTTTGTGGAACGCTGAGATACAGTTTATATAGTAGTTAAGCTGTAATAGATTTAGTTGGGGAAAGGAAGGTAAAAGTTAAGTTTGGGGTGAAAAAATGGGAATGGATTTGGGTAAAGGGTATTTGGAAAGCGGCACGGAGATGGCCTTCGAGATGAAGGTGGCAGGGTCTGACGGCGTCGAATACACAGTCGAGGATGCCGAGAGGAGAGACCTTGCATATCTGGTGGAAAACAGCTGCATCTCATGCAATAGGCACCTGAACAAGGATGAGGTGAAGATTGTGCCTCCAAGATACATACAGGAGCGCGACCATTACGTGAAGAGCGGGGCGGTAGCCCGAAGGCTTATGTGCGTCGAGTGCTACAATACGCTGAAGATAGTGACTAATACCAAGACAAGGGTAAGGCACTATAATGGCGCTGCTGCACACCGCGGCTTTTTGATGAAGACACTTATAAATAATCTTTTGCTGAAGTGAGGGTGAAAGCTGCCGGAATTAGTGACTGGCAGCTGCCCTTATGCGCAAGCCCGAAGTTTGCGCACCTATGATTTTAGGATATACCGACATACTCCCACGATTCAAATCGTGGGGTTCTGGGTGATTCGATGACCACTACGTTTACAGAACCTTACGAATTTCAAGGTCGCAGTGCA
>CAZLPL010000091.1:0-3823 GCA_964561405.1 Microcaldota archaeon | reverse complement strand
GGACGTATATTTAGTGACCGTAAGGTATATGCTTGAGAGTAGCCCTACCGAGGCGAAAAAAAGCGACAGGTAGTATATTCTCCTCTCCACTTTTATTACCCTAGCACGTTCCTTTCTATGTTAGAAACGTAAGGCTGCCCGCACACGCTTTGCGGCGTGTCGTTTGTGAGCATGCATATCTCAGCGGTGAACACATCGGCGCTTCCTACAAGTGCCTGGGATGTTGATGAGCTAGTATTTGTCAGGTTTGCTATTGTCCAGTTCCAGTCCTTGCCCTGCAGCACTGTCGGGAGCACAGGCGCTGAAAGCTGTAGCGACTGGTTTCCAAAATTAACAAATGGTATACCTCCTTGGGGGTTGAAGTATGTGAATATATTGTTCTGGGAAGGCGTAAGTGACTGGAGCTGCACGTTCCTGTTCCTCGTTGTTGTCTCGACGCTTACAAAAGAAACGTATGGGGACGTGTATGTTGCATTTGCGAAATCAAAAGTCGGAGTATTCGGGAATACATCGCTGGAATTTGATGCCATGTAGTGCAGGTTCGTGAAGTTGCCGAATCTCATTAGAGCTATTATCATGCCCCATCTGGTTATTGCGCAGTATGGGCAATATTCTGCCCCCACATATAATACCTCTGGTTTGCTGTCGTTTGTGAGCAATGGCATCTTTGTGGTCACTTTCTGTGGCAGGTACTGTACGCTGCCTATGCCTATCTTATTGCTGACTGTGCTTGGGATCGAAAGTTTTGCCATTACTGATGTAGGCACCGGCTTGCCTATCAAAGGGTCCAGCTGGGCCTGCTGCGCATTTGTGGTGTTTGTCACTATAAGGGCAACAACTATTACTATTATCGCTGCCGCCAATGCTACGTATAGCTTCTTGTTCATTTTACCATCAGGATTATCAAAATATCTTTTCCTGAACATACTTTTAAATGTTACGCACCAATTTCACTACGGGTAATCATATGATAGATGCTATAGTGACTTCACTGGACCGGGACAACTTGGCGGCAACTCCCAGCATAGACGTTGACGTATCAAGCCTTGTAGGAAAGAAGATACAGTACCTTGACAAGAATGACAACGTATGGCCTGGCGTGGTAGTTTCGTCAGAGGACCCATTCGTAATAATCAAGTTTGACAAGTTTCCCAGCGGCCTTGGGCAAGGGCAGATGATCCAGATACTCGACACTGAGAGCTGACCATCAATCGGCATGCCCAAGCCACCAGCTACATGGCCGGAGCTATTCATGCAATATCTCCAGCATGCCTATGGCCGATATCTCGTCTGCAGCGTTCTTGAGAACCCTGTAAGGTACCTTGGGTCTTCTGCTATAGCTCTCAAGGAGCTCAATAGTCCCAACTCTTGTATCCGGCAGCTTCATGGCGTGCTCCTCAAGCTCTTCTACAGCTTTCACGAAGCGCGCGACCCGAAGCGCGTACGCTCTATACCCCTTGTATTTCACCATCCAATCCCCAAACATATTATGCTTTTTTTATATTTAAACCTTTTGTATGAATAAATTTGTGTACTATCCCGAAATAATGTCCTCTCGACAAGGGAATATGTCTTTTACCGTGACAATCAGGTCATGATAACATTAACCAATCGTGGGATACGAGGGATAATGCGGGAAATGAGGAACGGAGAACTGTCCACATACAATAAATTTGTCCTGCCCCGGGCTGTCACCAGGGTCAAATGGGCCATGCAACTATTACCGACGCATGTAGTAACTGCCTGGCCCATGGGCCATGACATGGGCCTAACCCCCCAACTTCGACTGCCCTTTCGCTGCGCCCGCCCTAAGCTTCGCCTCCATTTCATTGAGCAGTTTCAGCATCTTGGCCTCTTTCTGCTCCGATATCCTCAGGTATATCTGGTCCTTGGTGTTGTTTGCTGAGAGTATGTATATGTCTCCCACATTGAACCTCCCGGTACGCCCTCGCCGCTGTATATTCCTTATCTCGTTGGGCACAGGATCATAGAATACCACAATGTCTACGCCCGGTATGTCTATGCCCTCCTCTCCTATCGAGCTTGCCACAAGCACGTCGAACTTCCCCTCCCTGAAGTCCATTATCGACCTCTTCTGCTGCTCCTGCGTAACTCCTTCCTTCTTGCCTACGAAAGGCCGTGCGCTGAAGCCATTGTTTGATATGAAATCGGAAAGCATCTTCACAGTCGATCTGTACTGTGCGAATACTATTGCCTTGCTGCCTTTGTACCTCCTCAGGACATCGAGAAGGGCAAATACCTTCGGATGCTCCTCGCCGTTTTTAATTGCGGCTCCGGACATATCCCTGGCTGCAATTATCGGCTTTGTCTTGAGAAGGGACTCGAGGCTCTTGGACTTCTTATCGCGCGCATAGAGCGACTCTATGTAGCTATTAAACGGGTAGATACCTTCCGTGGTGAGCAGATCATATGCGTGCGTCAGGTTTATCAGTTTCGAATAGACGAACATAGCCCCTAGTCTATAGTTCATTGCCTCTATCTTGCCGAGTTGATTGCCAAGGTCTATGAGCCTTCCTTTTGGTATGTGCTCAAAATCGCTGAAGTGGAAGAAGCCCATGTTGTTTATCGACTTCAGGGCAGCCTGTATCTCCGGCTTGAGCAGCTCGGATATTTCGCGTATCCTGGCCGTAAGGTCTACCCTTACCACGTGCACATTTTTCTGCATGACGTACTTCTCAACATCCTTATCTGTGGCGATCCTTGCCTCTATGTGCCTTATGCCCAGTGCCTTTACAAGCGCATTCACGCGCTCCTTCTTGCTGCCTGGAGATGCCGTTAGCCCGACAACCATCATGTCCCTCACACTGCATTCGTTTGCCACGTACGTATATGCATACTTGCCCACAGCCCTATGGCACTCGTCAAATATAACTGTGCCGAAGCCGTCAAGTGACAGGATGCCATTTTTCAGGTCATTTGCCACAGTCTGCGGCGTGGCAACTATTATCCTGGCACTCTTCTCCATGACTCTCCTATCCTCCTTCTTCAGCGAGCCGGTAAGGAGAAGTATCTCGCTGTTGCCTATGTTCATGAGCCTTGAGAGGGCGATCTGATGCTGCTCCGAGAGAGGCCTTGTGGGGGCCAGTATGAGCGCCTTCCTTCCCTTTGCAAGGGTTCCTGCCATAACTCCCGCGCCTATCAGCGTCTTTCCAAGCCCAGTCGGCAACACTACCAGCGTGTTGCCGCTAGACTGCACGGCTTTGATTATGTTGAGTTGGTACTCCCTGAACTCCACCGCATCGAGGTTCATGAATGAAAAAGCGTCCCCAAGCTGCCTCCATCTCTCATCAGTTGCCATGTAAACCAGTAACGCATATTTTGCTAATGTTTAAAAGCATTACAACTTAAATAAGCATTCGTGCCTCAGTAGCTCAGTCTGGGAGAGCGTCCCGCTGAAGACGGGAAGGTCGGCGGTTCAAATCCGCCCTGCGGCATTTTGGCTCCTTAAATTCAAGTACCATACCTTTCAGAGCGTTGCGCAGTCAGTATATACTATGAAAAATATAACGCATGAAGAACAGCATGGGATATAGGAAAAAGAGCACATGTTCCCATATGTACTCAAGCAGATGGACTCAGAGGACCCATCTGCGGCGTTATCACATTTTATGTGAATGGTTTCCCGGCAAAAAACAAAGCGCCAGTTCAAAAGGACTCGAAATATGCTGCGGCAAAGGCAGAAGTGTCATCTGGCTTGCCAAACAGAAAATCGGAATTTTTCCGAAAATGCGATAAAAGAGGCACTGTAGAATTCCTCTATTCAATATAAATGCCGAAGGATTTTAACCCTTCGGTCATGGTT
>CAZLPL010000090.1:0-3833 GCA_964561405.1 Microcaldota archaeon | reverse complement strand
TGGACAGGAGCTCGTACAACCTGAGCCTGAACGGATGGCAGAATATACTCGAGACATCTGAATTGTCAACCTACATACTTGGACCCGGAGGCACGATAAGGAATCTTACGTTCCTGCCGACAGTCCTGATACCGGCAGGAAACGGGGGGCATGCAGAACTTCTCATGAGCTACTATGTTCCAAACATAACTACAGTGCAGGAGATAGCGCCTAGAAAATTCCTCTATACGTTTAACAACTCAGCATTGAACTTTGCACACACCGCGGGCGGCGAGGCCCCTCTCGGAAACCAGAGGTTCACCATAATAATTCCAAGGGGGGCACAGCTCCTTACGGTATTCCCGCTGCCCGACGCGCCGATTCCAAACTATGTGGGGAATTATACGAACCAGACAACATTCTCTTGGTACGCGTCAGAGCCGCTGAACAAATTCGCGTTCTCTTTCATTGTAACGCAATCGCTGAAGGGCGAAGTTACGGGCTACTTCTCTGGCATATACAATGACTACAGCCAACAGATATACCTTCTGATAATGGTCTTCATAGCCGTCTGCTGCATCTACGTATACGTAAGGTTCGTAAAATAATGGGTGCCGTCTTTGCACAGATATGAAAAAGCAGTATTGAGTGCGCTTAAGGAGGGCGGAAAACTCGGGCTTGAGGAATTGGTAGAGCGCGCGCATGTGGGCAGGGATGAGGCGCTCTGGGCGATGGAGAACCTGAGCGAGGCAGGCTTGGTAGTGGTCGAGAGGGCGTCAAGAACTGACGTTGAACTTTCGGGTGAGGGCAGGAAGTACGCGGCAGGCTCGCTTCCGGAGCAGACACTGGTCATGAAACTCGGGTCGAAGACGATACCGGTCGCATCGTTGAGCGGAACCGAGGAGCAGATAGGGCTGCAATGGGCCAAGAAGAAGGGGCTTGTTAAGATAGAAAATGGTGTTGTCATGCTTACCGAGGAGGGGGTGAAGGCCATCGGTTCGGGGAGCATTGAAGAGAAGATACTCAAGCAGATAAATGAGAATCCAGGAAGCTTCAGTGCAGAGGCAAAGAGGCATAAGGAAGCGGTAGACAACCTTGTCAAGAGGAGGCTCATAATGCTCAAGGACAGGAATGAGATAACTAGTGTGAGCATAACGGACAAAGGAGTCGCCGCCCTTGAGGCGTCTGCTGATGACGACAAGACAATAGATGCACTTACAAAGAACATCATAGTGAATAGGTCATGGGTCGGGAAGAGATTCAAGCCCTACGATGTCAGCGTAAAGGTGGAGAGGGAGCTTGGGGCAAAGAGAAACCCTCTTGCAAGCCTGCTTCATGAGATCCGCAGTGTCTACATCTCAAATGGATTCAGGGAGATTTCCGGACCGACAATAGAGTCAGCGTTCTGGGTCTTTGACTCGCTCTTTGTGCCGCAGGACCATCCGGCAAGGGATGCGCAGGACACGTTCTATCTGTCCAATCCCCAATATGTAGACCTTGGGGACAAGAAGTACGTCGAGAAGGTCAGCAAGGCCCATGAAAAGGCGTGGCATGAAAAGTGGGATCCAAACACGGCAAGGCAGGCGGTCCTTAGGACGCACACCACAAGCACGACCTCTAGATACATTTATCAGATAATTGAGAATGTGGTCTCGACAAAGAGCAGGAGCCTTCTTCCATTAAAGCTATTTTCCGTAGGGAGGATATTCAGAAATGAGAATATAGACTACAGGCACCTCGCTGATTTCTACCAGATGGACGGCATAATAATAGGCGAAGTACTTACGCTGGCAAACCTGTTCAGCACGCTGATAAAGATTTACAGCGGTCTGGGCATCGAGGTGAAGTTCAGGCCCTCTTACTTCCCATTCGTGGAGCCCGGAGTGGAGGTGTACGCATACTCAAAGCCCAAGAAGGAGTGGATTGAGATGGGAGGCTGCGGCATAATAAGGAAGGAGATAACTGGTGCCAAGAACAAGGATATAAACGTGCTCGCGTGGGGATGTGGAGTCGAGAGGCTGAGCCTGATAAGGGACAGCAGCATATCGAGCATATCGGAGCTTTACAACAATAGCCTGGGATGGATCAGGAAGAGGAGTGTGGTCTGATGCCGGTAGTTACATTCAAGAGATCGTACCTGGGGAAGCTTGTGGGAGCAAAACTTAGCGACACTGCACTCAGTAACGTAATAAGCAAACTAGGACTGGGAGTGGAGACCATCGACGCGCACGAGGTTGGCATCGAGGTCGCGTCAAACAGGCCGGATCTCCTGAGCGCGGTTGGCGTGGCACGGGCCATAAGATACTTCAACCACAGGAACAACAGGTTCGATTACAGAATAAAGGACCAGGAGCCGTTTGGGACGATAAGGGTAGGCAAGAAGATCGGCAAGGTGAGGCCTTTCATCGCAAGCCTGCAGGTAGGCAACCTTCACTTCACTGATGACTCGTTGACAGAACTTCTCGGCTTTCTGGATAAATTCTGCGAAACGTATGGGAGGAGCAGGAGGAAGATAGCGATCGGAATGCACGACCTTTCAAAAGTGGACATAACAACTCTCGAATACGATCTATACGAGGATACCAGGTTCGTGCCGCTGAATGTGAATGAGGATGTGTACTTTAGCAAGGTGCTCAAAACAATGGAGAAGGGCATAAAGTATTCGGACCTCATATTTGGGGGCAGGAAAGGATTCCCTGCGCTCAGAGACTCGAAGGGCGTGCTTGCGCTCATACCAATAATAAATTCGGAAAGGACGAGGGTAACGGTATCGACAAAGAGCGCGCTTATAGACATAACTGGCACTTCCGATTACCTTGTAAGGAGGACCGCGGCCCTGCTCGCCACCATATTCATCGACATTGGAGCCGAAGTTCGAAGGATGAAGATATCATATGAGAGATCAAGCGTGATGACCCCACAACTCGAAGAGGAGATGATGCAGATTCCGATTGCAAGGGTCGAGGAGACCATAGGCGTAAGGATAGGCCCGAACAACACAGCGTCATTAGCGGAAAAGATGGGTTATAGATCCTCGTACATAGGAACAAAGCTCAACGTGTCCATACCGCCTTACAGGCTTGACATAATAAACGAACAGGACGTCATAGAGGATATTGCGATAGGCTACGGATATGACTACATAAGGCCAATTCCGGTCAGAGGAAGCCAGGCAGGCACTCTTGAAGCCTATACGATCTTGAGGCAGAAGCTTGAGGAGGCCATGCTGGGGCTTGGCTTCTCGCAGATGATGAACTCCTATCTTTCGAACGAGGATGTCAATTTCAAGAAGATGAGACTTTACGACGACAAAAACCATATCTCGATAAAAAACCCAAAGATGTCATCCATAACCATGCTCAGAACGTGGGTGCTTCCGTCTCTGCTGAAGAACGGGGGCATGTCACAAGGTGATAAGATGCCGCAGAAGATGTTCGAACTCGACATGGTCTTTGATATTGAAGGCACTGGGATCATGGAGAGGTACAACCTTGCCGCAGTTTCAGTGGACTCCAAGGCTAACTTCAATTACATAAAGTCTGTCCTTGAGGCAGTTGCTGAATCATTCAGCATTAAATTTGAATCGGAACCTTTTGAGCATGCCAGTTTTATCGAAGGAAGGTGTGCAAGGATAAAGTTTGGCGGGAAGGCGATTGGCGTCCTCGGGGAGGTCCATCCAGAGATACTCGCCAGTTTTGGGATAGAGGAGCCAACGGTGGCTTTCGAATTGGATACCTCATTTCTGGTAAGGAAGGATAGGGTTAGTTCAATGCCTTGAACCTGTAGTAGGAGATTATAGTTTTTATCTCGTCATCCTCAATCGAAAAGGTCTTTGCCATGAAATCCGATATCCC
>CAZLPL010000089.1:0-3868 GCA_964561405.1 Microcaldota archaeon | reverse complement strand
GCGAGTATTTTGACTGCGTTGCTGATTGCGGCTATGGGCTTGCGCCTAGAAGAGAAGATTTTCACTGTATCGAGAAGTGGCCTGAAATCGCACAGTTTGAATTCATCTATGCCCTTTCCGTCGATAAGAATCAGTGCGTCGAAATCGTCGGGATTCAGGTACGCCGCATCCATATCTGGCTTGTAAACGGCACCATGATAGCCGATGCAATCCCGGGTGTAGTAGCTTGCTATGGACACAGATATGTCCCATTTTTCAAGCATTAGCTTAGAAACTGACACTGACTCGTCCTTGAAGTCCCTCTGGGCTATGAGCATTGCCACTTTCATGAGTCAGATATGGTAAGTAAGGAATAAAGCATTATTGGTTATGCCCTCCGAGAACGTGCCTGCTCGCTATGAAGTATATTATTATAGCCAGAACAACTACTGCGGCGAATACTGCAAGATCCACGTAGGATAGCACAGTGAGATGCACAGGCTGCCCGTATTCCACAGAAGATGAGAGCTGGAAGCCAAGGTAGCCGGTGGAAGCCACAAGCCTTCCGTAAGGTACGTCATGGAGAGTTGCACCAGAAGAGCCATTGCTATTTAGGAGCATGTCCAGGGTTGTTCCATTCTCAAGGGTAAGGATTACTGGAACCTCTACCGGCAGCCCGAACACATCTGATGCAGATATGTGCACATCGTATAGTGGGAGCGTCACAGATATCCTGCCTGAAGAGTTTACCACAAGCTGCCTGTTTACAGTAAGATTGGTCCCTTTGTAAAGCGCGCCAGTGACCAGGTAAGGTTCTCCTCCGTAGAGATACAGCTCTTTTCCAGGCGGAGAGCCAGTGAGGTAGAATGTGCTGGCGTTAACAGGGTTCCCGTACTGGTCTATGCCATAGAGGCTCACGAAGTATTGATTTCTGAAGGAGGCTTCTAGGCGGTAAGGGCCATTGACTGTGAAGGCGTAGTTCGCGCTCTTATTCCCGTCGCTCCAGGAGTAGAATGCAAACCGCTCTGTTGTGCTCTCGTTCTTGTAAGGCATCATCACGGATATCCTTGCAGTCGAATTTGACAGATACCATCCAGAACCAGAGGTGCTCCCGTACTGCGACGATGCGTTTACAAGATATTCGTGGGTCCAGAGCGCCTGCACAGACATCGGGGAAGCGACTTTGGCACTTGAGCTTTGGGAGGCTGAGCCTGTGGTCCATCCTCCGAAGACAATACGGGAGCCGTTGCCGGTGTATATCATATTCTGCCCTATCGAATAGAACATTGTGGAGTTGGCAGGATACCAGCCGGTTCCGTGCGCGGTGCCGTATTCGGATGTGACATTAACGAAATACTGCAGCTGCCACTGCGCCTGCTCGGTTATGTTCCCGTATAGCTGCACGGCGCTGAAGTTGGAAGGGCCGGAGTAGCTTATTGCGCCGTAGCCTGACCACCCGACGAATGCCTCCCTGGCAGTACCGTTAAGGTATATGTACTTTGGTGCACTGATCGGAACAGCACTTGAGGCTATGTATCCTATGCTAGAAGACAGGTTGCCGTATGCAGAAACTATTGTAAGTGTATAGGAGTTCTGCCACAGCGGGTAGTTGTTGGCGAGGTGAGGTATTCCGGAGCCTATCTCGAACGCATTTGACCTGGACCCTATCTCCCTTACGCCGTAAGGATTCTGGAGGTCGGTTAGGCTGCCCACACCATACCCGATGTAAGAATAGCCTGTAGGGGAAGGTACGAACCTGCCGAAGCGGTATATGGAAAGGTTGTAGAACGCTACAGGAAAGAGCCATGTGGCAGTATTTGAAGAATTTGCAAGTTCTCCGAAAGCTACGGCATCGTTGTACCCGGAAGTGTTGGTGCCGAGATTAACATCGCCTAGAGTGTGGCCATCCATGGTGAAGTACCACCTGGTCCCGTTTGAGTAGAAACCATAGGTGTGGAGAGTGTTGTTTGTACCGGCAGATGCATTGGGGCCTATAGCTCCGAGAAACATAGTGCTGCTGCCTGGCGGAAAATACTCGTAGAACCACTCAGGAGAGCCTGCAGATATGTATTCGTAATTGCCGCAACCAGAGGCATCGCAGTAGGAAGGGTACCTTCCAGACTGATTCTCTATCACATAGCCCTCCTGCAGGAATGCGCCATTCTGCAGGTCTTCACCGACCCAGTACGCAACAGACCCGGACTTGGTGTTCTGGCTTGCCAGAGTCTGTATTGTTACTATTGCGCCGTTGTTGAACTCGGTGCTATGACCTCCCCTTGTACCGGACTGGAACCAGTACTGCGCACTCACAAGAGGCAGGAGCATAATGAAGGCTATAGCCAGTTCATACCCTTTCATGCGACATACCCATACTGTCAAGCTTTTTGACCACTCTGTCCCTAGTTTCGGAGTTTAGGCTCTTCCATTCAAGCACCGCAGTTTCAGGTCGCTCAGAAGAGCGCTGGACTGCCTGTTCAAGCATGCCCAGGTCACTGGAAAAATCATTCAATAACGAATATTTAGATATTATGTGGGAGAACGCATATCCTTTCTCCAAAGCCAGGGCAGTGAATTTCTTGGGATAGTGGTTGCCACCTATGCCGATAACAACTTTATGGTATTTTGCCTTGAAGTTTATGGTGCACGTGGCTGCCTCGTATATGGCACCTGCCACATCTTCGGCATAGCCCTGGTTGTTGACTGCATCTTCATTTCCGCCTATTTCCGCAAACACGGAAGGCGTGTTGAGAAGGGGCCCGTGGTGCGTGGCTTCGTATGTCTTCTCAACAGAAGCCCCAGACTTGTGCATAGCCTCCAGTACGGATAGCATGAGGCTAGGCGCAGCCACAGAGAGGGAATGCGGCGTCCCACCGAGTTTTGCTTCAGCTCCGAAATTGCCCATTGAATGCACAGTCATTGAAGCCACCCCAGATGCACTGGAATGCTTGCTGGCGAATATTATGGCATCTGCACCCAAAGAATCGAGGGATTCTGCGTGGACCAGTGCGGAAGGGACCTTGTAGAGGAAGAGTTCCTGCAGATGCACCGGATCGCCTTCCTTGACACCGTATCTGCTCTTCAGACATTCCGCTATGTTCAATGATGCGGGATCTGAGAGGGAGTACGCGATTGCAATCATGAGGAAATCTGCAGCGAATTACAATATAAATATGACGTAACAAGGACGGAAATTGCCAACTGAAAATGAACAAGCTATATATTATTATAGGTGACATATACTACTTACTAGCTACTCGTTAGGCTTGAGTGAGGATATGTTCGAGCTAAAAATAGACAATGCCAAGTATTGGAGGGACTGCGTTGAATCGATTGTGAACCTCGTGGACGAGGGACTATTCAACATAACCAAGGAAGGCATAAGCCTGAAAGCCATGGACCCTTCAAGCATAAGCATGGTCTCATTCGCTATGCCGGCAAAGGCATTCTCAAAATATGATGTGGAAAAGAGTGCAGGCGTGGGGCTCAACATGGAGAATCTCAGCAAGATACTCTCAAGGACGAGGGACGGCGAGTCGCTCGTGATGAGGGATGTTGACAACAAAATCCTGCTAGAGTTTATAGGGCAGGGTAGCAGGAGGAGATACAAGCTGCAGATGATTGACGTCAAGAAGAATGTCGAAAAGGAGCCCAGTGTGCAGTTCGACGCAAATGTGGAAATGGTTGGTGAGCCCCTCAAGGACATGATAAAGGACGCAAGCCTCATATCATCATATATATCATTCAAAGCTAGCAAGGACCAGTTCGCGGTCAGCGCTAGGGGAGACTCTGGAGAACTTGAGGCACTCCATGAGAAAGAAGGATCACTGCTTAAGAAGTTTGAAGTGGAGAAGAACGCCGACTCCACGTTCAATCTGGAGTTCCTGGAGAA
>CAZLPL010000088.1:0-3869 GCA_964561405.1 Microcaldota archaeon | reverse complement strand
ATTCGCTTTCATCCCGCCTTTAAAATAGGTGGGTTTTCCCGCTATGTATTTATAAGAATTGCTGTATCCTACGTCGGAACCTCCAAGTATCATCTGCTAACAGTTGAGCGAAACGATGGAATTGCCTGTGGTGGTGTTTGCCCTGCAGTATTGGTTCATATCAACCATCTGGTTGTACAGCAACTGCTCTGCCTGCTTCTCCGATATTGTCCTACCCTCTGATTTCAGGTATATGAAGTAATTATCGTAGATGCCCATAAGCACGCTAACAGAGCTCTCATTTATGCCTACGTATACGTACGTGGCATTGAACATGGTGCCTACATTTGCGTATCCTGTGCGCAGGGAATTCCTCAGAACGCTTATGGAATATAGGTAGAATGCAGCGGCATCTGAGGAGGTATTAAACATCGCGTAGTCTACCCTTACCTTATAAGAGCCGTTTTTCGATAGAAGCTCTTCACTAGCAGAGGTTACGTTCCCATAAGTATCGTTGTGCAATGTGGTGATTGTGGGCTCGCTGGCATAAGTGAAGTTATTCGACAGTATCCCGCCAGCCTGGGTTATCCCTACCAGTTCCCTGTACCTGCCGCTCATGCTGGTGGGGCTGTTCTCTATCTTGTACACTCTAGTTATGTTATCCCCGCTCTCATAGACCAGCACCAGCGTGAGGTTTCCGCATCCAATGTTAAAGCCGCCTGTAGCGAGGTTCTTAAGGTTGGTTCCGTTGACGCTTGCAAATCGTATATATCCCTGATAGAGCCAGAAAGAGTCCACCACCAGATAACTCGCGCCAGTGGACCTGAGATAGGTGGAATTGCATGAAGGCGCATACAGGAAGTTGTCGAATCTGACGCTCGCATTTGCAGGGAATTGCCACAAGCCCCCGTTCCACCCGTCAATTGCGCTGGCACGGTTGCCAAAGTACTGTATCGGGGCTTCGTCAAAAACGTTGGTCAGGAACGTTGCATGGGGGGGTGTGTATACCGATATCCACTTCATCGTGGAGAGGTAATCCACGGTGAGATCCGTAGGGAATCCCGCCTGCGCTACCTGTACTACTGAGCCTGCAAAAACCACCAGAATTATGGCAGCGAATGCAAGCTTTGCATACTTATGGAGGCCTGGGTCCCTGATGTTGCGCAGGAGAAAGTCCAGGCCAGCACCGGATAATATTGCTATCGGTATTATTGCCAGGGAGTCGAAGCGCCTATACGACAGCGCTATCACAGCGCCTATGGCGTACATCACCGTCACTGCCAAAAAGGCATTGTTCCCCTGCCCCTCCCCTCTGCCCGTGGCGAAGAAGTATACTGCAATAGCCACAAGGAAGGTTGAGGCGAAGAAACCTATTGGCAGGAGGGCATAATAGAATGCGCTCATCTTGATATTGACTGGATTTGTAACTGCTCCAGATCCGTAAAGTGAATAGTCATTGTTTGCCAAGAACTGCGTAAGCGTTTGCCTGATTCCTCCCTGATAATTGGCGGCATTGAATACGCCTATATTGTACTGGCTTGGTATATACACCATAAATGCAATGGTCATGAAAAGAATGCTGGTCAGCAAGGTCCTTGACATCCTGCCGCTTCCTTTCCAGATGGCAAGTGCCAATAGCGTAAATGCATATGTTACCAAAGTATACACCCCGCCATTCCACGATTTGTCTGCAATAACCAGCACTGCAACCGACAGCACTGCGTATATGTACGACCTGCGCCTGTTGCCACTATAGTCTCTGATTGCGTACAACAAAAGCAGGACAGATGCGGATAGCAGGGCTGAGGCTATCACATCGCCTGACCATAACCCAAGGCTTTGCGAGTATATTGCCAGCGGCGAAACTGCGAAGAGAATGAGTGCAAGATATCCTGCAATGTCCCTGCCCGTGAGCATCCTGCCGAAGAGGTACACTACTAATGCACTCATAGTGACGAGGAGCGCCTTTACCAGATACATCATCTCGGATACACTCAAGAACGCCTTCAATAGAGCATACGGCACCGTAACAAGATAGACCTGAAGCCACGATTCATTAAAGAAGATTCCAGTGTTCCCTAGCGCGAACTGCTTTATCACAAGCATCGTGTCCAAGGTTTCAAGGTTAGTTATGCTTCCGCGGATAAGCGGATACACCCGTGTCGCCAGCACAAGCAGCAACAAAAGGGCCAACCTATGCCGCAAGATCGTTTCCGTTATCTTCATTTGAACTGCCATAGCAATCTCTTCTTCTAAGAGTTAGTGCCATAAAGGGCTCTGCAGAATTCCTCTATTCAATATAAATGCCGAAGGATTTTAACCCTTCGGTCATGGTTGCTATTTGGCGACAACCATGAAAGAGAAAGGTGACTCTAGGTATAAGAGGTTTATTGAAACAGCGTTCAGGGAGGTAAGTAGAGTACTGAGGCAGTACTCTGGCAGGTTCTCGAAGAAAACATACACGCAACGTCAACTTGCAGTTGCAGTATTGCTAATAAAATACGAGGACAAGACATATAGAGATATCTCAGATTTGTTGGCTGAATTTGCAGTCTATTTTGAGTTCGAGAAAAACATACCACACTTCACTACCTTGCAAAAGTTCTTCCTCAGGATACCAACATATGTTTGGGAATTCCTACTTGCCAAGACGTACGAATTGTTTGCAGGCGACATTGCAAACATTGCAATAGACTCGACTGGTTACAGATTGCGTCATGCCTCACAGCACTATGAGCATAGGGTTGGCAGGCGACGTGAACGCAAACGTTTCACGAAGGATATATTGTCTATAGATTCTGACAGTCAGGCGATAATCGTTTCCGAAAGCAGAAGGCCTTGCATAAATGATAACATAACATTTAGGCCGACACTTAAGAAGACAAAGGACATAATTGACGTAGACAACGCAACTGATGACAAAGGATACGACTCTGAGGAGAACCACAGATTTGCACATAGAGAGGTAGGTGCAAATTCTGTCATACCATTGCGATATGAAGTCCCCCTACGGCAAACGACAGGGTTCTACAGGAGGAAACTGCGACGCAATTTCCCTTACGACAGCTATCACCAGAGAAGTGAAGTTAAGGCCGTAAATTCGGTGCAGAAGAGAAAGTTCGTGATGAACTGCGTAGCAGACTCTTGAAAATGCAGAGAAGAGAGATGAAGGTCGTCGATGTTGTTTACAACACCACCGATACTTCAACTGTGTATCAACGCTCCTAGGATTTCTACATAGCCCAATAAAGTATATAATCCGTACAATATCCCTGGCTTATGGTCACGGCAATCGGGTGTGGGGGCCATGCGCTCGCAGCGAAACCGCATCAAACCAAGCACTTAATAAAATATAACACCGTTATAAGTAAAATGATCTGGGATAAAATGGGAAATGGAAATCTTTCTGGAAATAAAAAGAACAGCATGTTAATAATTCTTGCAACAGTCTTCTTCGCTGCAATCTCGTCTTCAGGACTTGCATATGCACAGTCTGGTGGATACGGCACATCTTCAATATCTCTGTCGCACTACGCTTACAATACAACCCCTGGCAGCCACCTTGATGTCCAGTACACTGTAAGCCTTGAAAGCGGCAATACCTGGGGCACAACGCTGAACGTTGGCAATGCCCAGTCACTGTCTGCATTGGGTATAAACGTCTCCCTTAGCGACACCTATGGCGATCCTAACTATTCCGGCACAGCAACCGTAAATGTATCTGTAGCAGCAAAGCCTGGGGCTTACAATATCACTTTCTATGCCACTGGCGATGATCCATCCTCAAAGAATGCGACTCTGATGCTTAATGTCCTGGCGCCTGCATCAAACAGCACGCAGCCCAATTCGACTGTCACTCCGGTGGTTGTGATTTCTTCTACTCCCTATTT
>CAZLPL010000087.1:0-4057 GCA_964561405.1 Microcaldota archaeon | reverse complement strand
ATAGACGGCGCTGGTAAGAGGACGCAGACGAGGCTCCTGGCGCAGAAGCTCAGGCAGGCAGGGATGGGCGTATCGACATACTCGTATCCAGATTATGCATCAGAGTATGGGAAGATAATACGCAAGTACCTTTCCGGAAAGATGAAGCTCGGAAGGAAGGAGCACTTCCTCCTCTTCATCATGGACATACTCAAGGATACCGAAAGGATAAGGAAGGACCTTGAGAGAGGGAAGATTGTGGTGACTGACAGGTACCTTTATACCGCACTTGCCTATATATGCCCTTCCGGCCTCGATTACGTGGAGGCAAAGAAGTTCGTGGAGCTCTTTGGGCTTGAAAACCCGTCCTTGGTGTTTTACCTGGACATGCCTGTGGAGATGACCGCTGCGAGGAAGCTCAAGCACAAGAAGAGCCTGGACAAGTTCGAGAAGAACATTGGGTTCCTAAGAGATGTGAAGCAGGTGTACGGCAGGATGATCAAAGAGAGATACGGAACCAGATGGATACGCATAGACGCCACTGTGTCCATAGCCAATGTTAGTGGAACAGTATTCAGAGAGATGGCCAAGCGCACCGATTAGGTATCTGACGAAGCCATTGCAAAGGTTTTTGTTAGGCTGCTGATGCAATAAGTTGATTGGATGGCATTTAGGCATACCGGCGTAATAGGAAGTGGGAAGGGCATCAGGCCGGGAAAGGGAGAGATATTTGATGGGATGTACGGAATAACGGTAGGTGACCACATCGGCTCGGCAAATGTGCTCCTCTCCGGTGGCATTCGCAACGTGCAGTACAGGCCAAAAGGCTACAAGGATCCGGGGGCTATGCTAAAAGAAGCCATCATAATAAGGGAGATGTGCCATGTGGTGGGAGCGCAGATGACTGTTGATGATGACATAGAGCTAGCAATTTCCTCTGGCGCTGATGGCATATGGCTTGGGCAAAAGGACATACCACTTGTAGAGGCCATTAGGAGGTACGGAAAGGATCTATCCGTAATGACAGTAGGCATATCCGTAACTACACGGGCGCAGGCGATGAGGGCAATGGAGGACGGGGCGAATGCGCTAGGCGTTGGACCCATAAACAAGAGCGGCACCAAGACCGATGAAAATGCGGTGGGCATAGGGGCTCTGATCCAAGTTGCTAGAGCCGCCAGGGAATTCGGGACGGCAAACGGGAGAAGGATAAAGGTAGTGGCCATTGGGGGCCTTGGAATGGAAGATATAGAACGCATAGTAGCTGCAGGGGCGGATTGCATGGCTTCCATAGGTGCGATATTCTCTAATGCGGACAGAGAGACCGCAGTGAATAGGGTCCAGGCCTTTGTCGCAAGATGGGATATGGCGTCTGCTGTGCGCAAATAGGCATTCCGAGGACGCTCGGATAGGTATTTATAGCATAAATGGCTATAATTTATGTACGGATAGCATGATTGTTGCACTCCTCCCACATATGCTGTTTTCGCTTGGATCCATAAGCGCGCTCATACCAGTCCTACTTATAGTTCTACTTGTAGCCGCAGCTGCAGGGCTTAACAGAGGATTCAGCCTCTTCAACATATTCGGGATAGCAACTATGGCAGGTATTAATCCGGGTGGAAAGAGCTCCATAGCTGGAAAGACAGCATTCGGAGTGCCAATGGCGTTCCATGCACCCAGGCTTGATAAGGCCAAGCTTCACGGACCTACATCTAAGCTTGTGAAATTCACAGCAAAGAAAGCGACGGCTCCGATAAAAAGGAGGCTCGCCGCACGAACGCTAGCCAAACAGGCAATGGGAGCTGCAGGAGTGGGAAGGCCCAGAGGTAGAATGGCAACAACGATGATTAAAGCAGGAAGGGTGATTGGGTCCACAGCAGCAGTGATACCTGGAGTAAAAGCCACAGCAAGAGGGGCAGCAGCAGTTGGAAGAGGAACAGCAAGAGGCGCAGCAGCAGTGGGAAAAGGTGCTGCAGCAGTTGCGCGATTACCCGGTAGAGGAGCACGTATTGTAGCAAACACAAAACCAGTCAAGGCAGTGACAACTGCAGCAAAAGCGGAGAAGGTGAGAATAGGCATACGCGGAAAGGGCATAAATGTGCCAGTGGGTACCGCACGCAGGCAGTTAGCAGGTGCGCTTAAGAAGGCAACTGGCAAATCCCTGCAGGATGCTGTTAGGATGGGGGCCTTTGTGGCTTCGCCTGGAGCTTATATGGCATATAGGGCATACAAGGGCGTTAGGAAGGCACAGGAGAGCAGGCGCGAACTGAGAGCTGGTGCAGAACACGAAAGTGCTCGTGCACAAGCAGCTGCCAGCGTAGAGGCATACCGTAGTGCGCATGGAATGCCTGGAACTGCAGCAGAGCGTCACGCTATGGAAAGGCAGGTGAGGCGCGACCTTGTAAGGGGGGAGCTTTCAAAGGCATATGCACCACCAACCAAAACGGAGCCAAAAAGGACTGTTGCTGGAGCTACAGTAAGGGGAATAGTTTCCGGTGCAAAAGAAGCATCTAGCGCTTATAAGACTGCAAAAGGAACTGCACCTACAACTGCCAGAGTAGTTGCAAGAAGCGTAGGCGCTGCAGGAGGCGCGGTCATGAAAAAGATTGGTAGCGGTGCGAAGAACATTGGTGCTGGAGAAAAGAGCCCTGAATCGCTGCAGGTTTTCAGGAAAGGCTTTGAGATACCAGTAGCAGGTATTGCACAGACAAAGCGCAGGTTTTTTGGAGTAAGGTCAGAAGTAAAAACTGAACGGGAGGAACTTAATACTAAAAAAGGAGATAGAAAGGCTGCTGAAGCCGTTGAGAGAGCACTCGGAGAAGAATTGGGCAGGAAGCGGGCAGAGGAAGCCAACGTCACAAGTGGACGCGCCCGAGCGCAGAATGAGTTTAATGCTGCTCAAAAAGCATTGACTGAAGCATCAGCAAGAGAGTCAAAGGCTTCAGCTGCGGCAAAAGTCACCCCAACGCCAGAGGCGCTTGGCGAACTCGGTGCTGCTGCGGCGGCAAGGAAGGCTGCTCAAGGCAAAAGGGATGAAGCCAAGAAAAAATATGATTTATCCGACACCAAGTACACTTCGGCGGTTGCTGCGCGTGCTAGTGCAGATACCGCACATAATACAGCAAGGACGGCTTCTAGAAACGCCATAATAGAAGAGAACAAGGCAAGAAAAGACTACAGGGATGCCAGAACAGATGCAAGACTTCATGCACCATTTAAGAGCGAGACGATTGAAGCTGCAGTGCTGGCGCAGAAGACGAGGCACGCAAGCAGTACCAAGAATTCCGGATTTCTGGAAAAGCAGCTTGAGGAAACTGAAAAGATACTAAGGGATCGTGCAGGGGCAATGCCGACTGAAATGAGGAAAAAATATTTAGACCTTGCAGCCATCATAGCTTCTAACAGAAGTCTATCCGCTGATGCACGTGACCACATACTTACAACACCATACCCTGCATCTCAAGTGGAAAGGGACGTGCTTATTGCGGAGAGAGCCGCACTTGCAGGAAGCTTAGGCGCACCACACTTCTTGCACGAGACGCTTGGCACCATGAAAAGCACTACGTCAGATTTGGAAAGGCTTCTTGGAGATAGTGAAGATAAAATCGTAAAGGCCGCTCTTTCCAACAGGAGACTATGGGTTGATAGAAGCGTGGCTAAAGGCAACCTAGACAATCTAGCACATCTTGCAGCAAACGGAGCGGGAGATATAAAGGTCATGGCAACGAACATACTTCGCAGACACATAAATAAAGGGACGTTTAGTGAGAATGACGTAGTAAATACGCTTTCCGGAGTTGTTGCTGCTAATGTGATAGACGAACTCGGGAGGCGACTTAGAGAGAAACCACCGAAGGGAGCCAGAAAGCCGCCGAAGTAGTTAAACTACACTGCACTACTACACTGCACTAATAGCGCATTTACATAAGTAAACAGCACTGCGCACGGTTACGTGCAAATTATTTGGCTATGAGGTAGTGCTTCACCTTCAAGGAAAGTCCAGCTTAGGTTGTCATGATGATTTATAAATACATAGCGGGAAAACCCACCTATTTTAAAGGCGGGATGAAAGCGA
>CAZLPL010000086.1:0-4060 GCA_964561405.1 Microcaldota archaeon | reverse complement strand
ATTACCGAGAGGACATTAAATCAGGATACCACAATATGTGCCCGGATAGAAGATCATAAATTCCAGGAATTCTATTGCGAATATGCTTGCGTCTTAAGTATAACAAAAAGGAGCTACCATATACCTGCGGTAAGCCTGAGCGTGAACTTCCTGAGCACGCTAAGGAAATAGCCTCTCACTATTTGCATCGATACTGCAAGAACCATAAGTAGCGTAAGCAGCACCACCACTGTATTTTCCGTGTATATGAGAGCCGAGGCCACGTATGTGGATGTGGAAGTTATCTGCAGCAGTAGCGTTGAAAAGATAAGCATACAATCCCGTAAGAGAATTCCCCACTAAACTATAAAAAGCTTAACCAGCGGCAACTACGATAAGGTCACTGTGAAAGCCCCCTTCCTGCAAACAGCACTATCGCCCCTGCCAGTATCGATATCACCCCTGCGTAAAGGTAAGAATAGAATGGGTTGACAACGTAGAGTATGCCCATCATCAGGTTAGCGGAGAATATTCCTAGGCTCCTAGCCCCCGAAAGGGCTCCCAATCCCTTCCCAAGCTCCTTGGCGCTTCTTATAAGGGATATCATGGTAGGCTCAAGCGTTTCGATGACACCGAAGGCAAATCCGAGCATAGCAACGGCCCCATACGCAACAACATCCCCAAGGCCGTATGCATACCCTACTCCGAGCATTATCGATCCTATTCCGGAAAGGACGTACCCCAGGTATGATAGCGATCTTATCCTATTGTAGCTGCTAGAACCTATCCGATAGCCCACGATTGCAGATACTCCTAGATACACTGCATAAGAGCCAACTCCCACGAGGCTGCTTCCTGCCTCTGCGCTTATGGTGAGTATGGGGAATCCAAGGCCGTACGCACTGAAGCCGTAAAGGGCCGTGGCCATTATTATCCCAAGATACGCATTTCTCGAGCCCCTCAGCGAGACTGCAGTGCGTCTAGGCTGGGCATAAATTCTGTGATTCTTCTCCTTGGAAAGGATAAGCGAGGCCGTGGAAACCATAAGCGGCAGCATAGTGATGAGTAGTATCGTGGTCATCTGTACCTTGAAGTAAAGCATTATCAGGAGCGCAACGATTGATAGCATGCCTCCGCCTATATCCAGCAGGTGGAGGAAGCCGAACACCTTTCCCCTGTTCTTTTCCGATGACTCGTTAACAAGCATTGCCCTCCTCGGCGGGCTCCTGAAGTTCCTGGCCCACCATCCCCCAGAGAACAGCATCACAGCCACAGGTATGCTCTGGGTAAGCGCAACAAGAGATATTAACGGTATCAAGGCATTTCCTGCTATTGCGGTAAGCCTGTTGCCATACCTGTCTCCAGCCAACCCTCCAAGGTACCCGAACATGGCTCCACCGCCGAATGCCACAGCGTTCACGATGCCGTAGTCGTACGCGGATGCCCCTAAAACTACAATGAAGAATATTGGGAAGAGCGCGATGACTGCCTGGTAACCCATGTCCGCGAAGAATGCTGAAAAGGATACAAAGAGTACATCACTGCTCATCCACCTTGGCCTGCGCATAACTCTCGCTAAAGAGATGCACGCAGCAGTACAAAAAGCTTTGCCATCTCTTGTATAGCCCCTTATCAGGAGAGCCTCAAGTCCATTCCAAGCTTGTCTGATAAGTTCCTAAGGTCCTGGGCAACGTAGAAGAAGGCCATCCACGCCCACTTGCCAATCTTCGCATGCCCTCGACCTTTACGCGCTCCGCGGCCTTCCTGTTGTTCGCATGTTTCCTTCCGAAGAAGAGTTTTCCGAAGATCTCGGCAGACCATACGTCTATAGGGAAGCCCCGTGCGGATTTATTATGTCTGCAGAGTAGTCGCCAATGCCTAGCAGCTCCAGCAGCCTTTTTGCATCCGCAGCATCCATCTGATAGCGTTCCTCTGCGCTTGGGAAGCATTCAGACATCCTATTTGCAAGCTGCACTATCCGCTTGGCCCTATACCCCATCTTGCACGTTTTTGCAAGAGACTGTGCACTAACTCCCTTAATAGCGGAGTATGTTGGCCATGCCATAACCTTCTTGCCTTTGAAATGCGCCTCCTCGCCGTAGTTCTCTACGAATCTGGACATCATCTCGTTGCTGCGTTTTAGCGGGCCACCTGCAGGAGTATGGCGAGCACAGCTTCCGAAAATATTGTGCCTGAGAAGGTATCGTGCATCCCGTAAAGGTCTTTACGGTATGCTTCAGTATGCTGTCCTTCCTGGCCATTCTGTAAAATTCATTAAGGACTCTCTGCCTGGTCCTAGCATGTCCCGCAACTGCCTCTTGCACACTTCCATGAGCCTTGCGTCTGGCTTCCTGCCAAAAAATATCTGTGCCTTGATCAGTGGCATTCCCACGCTTCCTTCAGAGCGAGGCAGTATGCCCGTCAGCTTCCCGTCCAAGTAAGTTTCAGTCCAGAGCTTCGCATCATCGTATATCTCGAATGGTGTAAATAGGGACCAGCCCGCAGGCTTCTTCACGGTGAGGCTGAAACTATATGAGGTTAGCGGTCTAATCATGAATGAGAACGAATGCCCAAGCCTTGCCATGATCTCTGCCAATATGATTGCGCATTGATATTTTATAAGGGTTGGCAGCATGGCAAACAAAAAGGTATTTAACTTATAGACCCGATGTTATGCATGTCGTTGAGTGCATGACAATAGTGGCTGATGTAGACCAGATACTGGCTGCAATTTCTCTTATAATAATACTGGGATATGTTGGCGACGCCATCTTCAGGGCAACCAGGATCCCGGAAATACTGATATTGATGTCAATAGGTATTGTCATAGGCCCGCTAGCGCACGTATTGCCTGACTCTTACATATCAACACTGCGCAACCTCGCCCCGATATTCAGCAGCATAGCCCTTATCATGATCCTCTTCAATAGCGGCACGGCAATGCGCATATTTGACAAGGAAAGCAAGGGTTACGTCGGCCTGGTGCTCGCATTCCTTGACGTCTCACTCTCATGCCTGGCAGTCTGCGCCCTCATGCATTATGTCTTCCAATGGCCGCTTGTTTACGGCGCGCTTCTTGGGGTGATAGTCGGAGAGACTTCCTCAGTCATAGTGCTCCCCATAGCCAAGAAGCTCAAGATATCAAAGGACCTGTACAACATACTCATAATGGAGACTATATTCAACTCCGTATTCTCCATACTTGCGTTTTATCTGATACTGGTCTTTATAACAGGCTCCAATTTCTCTCCATATTCGTACGTGCAGTACATAGTGGACTACATGAGCGTACCCGTACTGCTTGGCCTTCTAACCGGAATAATCTGGATAGCGTTAAGGAACACAATAAAGGTGGCGAGCAATTACACGGCTTCCCTGGCAATAGCAATACTGCTTTACAGCCTTGTGGACTTCCTCGGGGGTTCTGCTGCCATGTCCATACTCGTATATGCCGTAATAATGGGCAACGACCAGATCATAAGCAAGCTTATGCACATGTCGAGCCCTGTGAGCAACAAGAAGTCTAAATTCGTGGAGCGCGAGTTCGAGTTCATCATAAGGACATTCTTCTTCGTATTCATAGGAATGATAGCTATCTTATCCGTAGACTACCTTATATTTGCAGTTGCGGTTACCGCTGCCCTCCTTCTGCTCAGGCTTATAGAGGTTAACCCATTGATACTCCGTGTCTCTAAGTCATACCGCAACCTGACATATTCCTTGATGCAGAAAGGCCTCGGGGTTGCTGTACTGTCAAGCATATATTATGGGCTAGGGCTCCCGTACTCGACTGAGATATTCTCAGTGTCCTTCACAATAATAATACTCAGCAACATAATCTCAGCGGTGCTGATAAGATGGTCATCTAAGCAGATAATGTTGGTTGCAACCACATCGCCTTGACACATGGCTGCTTCGTATCTCCTGCCTATTCGAAGTGATCTCTTCCAGGTCTAATCTCTGTATTGATCCTGATCCAAATGGTTTTGATGCCGGTTCCCACGGCGCTATACAAAAGATATCTTTTTTAATGCTTTCTAAAGGCTTGTGAAATCCCACTACTTTCAAGTGTGGGATGAAA
>CAZLPL010000085.1:0-4062 GCA_964561405.1 Microcaldota archaeon | reverse complement strand
TGCCAGCAGGAAGCTGGTACTCTTTGCAATAATAATAAGCGTATCCGTGCTGTGCTACATGGTGAGCACTGGGTAAGGATATGTGACGCTTACCGCTCCAATAACTGGCGCTGCTCCGGTGGTTACAGTACTGCTTGGTGTCGTACTTCTCAAGAACAAGGTGGGGAATAATCAGATGCTTGGGGTAATCTTGATAGTCGCAGGAATAGCCTTGATATCTCTCTAACATAGTTTTAATCCTTAATACCTATTAGATAATCATGAAAAACCGGAAGGCCTTTTCGCCTTTGTGGCCCACAAGCACAAGGCTACCACCCTGCATTACGATTTCAGGCTACAGATCGGCGACGTCATGCCTTCCCGGGCAATACCAAAGGGCCCACGCTTGACAACTCCGCCAAGCGACTTGCACTTCCAACTACCGACCATACGCTAGAGTACCGTCATTTCGAAGGGGTCATACCAAAAGGCGAGTATGGCGCAGCACCGCAGCGCCTTGAACCTAAACTGGCCAGGTTCACCGGGCCAATATTCATGCCCGATGATGTATTAAGGCCTATGCTCGAGCCTGCGCGCAGGCACTGTGCCAGATGTTGGTTCATCTGGGTATTTCGCCCTTCCTTGCCCTGGCTATCTGGTGCGCGTATGCGCCCCATGCCGGCTTTGGCTTTCCATGCACATCAAGAAGCCCAAAGTGGTTCTCCATCGTGGGGAACGACTTCCAGTAGCTGTCGGCAAACCTGTATATTCCAAGCCCGTTTACCCTCCTGTCCGAGAACGCCGCAACGCATGCAGAGTTGATGTAATCTCGCTGCCTTTTCTCGTTGTAGCCCAGCATTCCTGGCCCGGACGCATAGCCCGTCTCCATTATGTACACCGGCATCTGCGTAGCCGCATACGCCTCATCCACTATCTTCCTTGCTGCCGAGAGCCTGGTATAGAACGGATTTGCATATCCCTGATAGAAGTCTATGCCCAGGACGTTGCAGTATTTCGCATACCTCTTCCAGTCGGTTTTTAGTCCTATGTAGTCTATGTTTATGGCTATTGGGGCGCAGGGAGCCTCTTTGGCCACCACTTCGTGCAACACAGAGAGTATGGGCTCCTTGCTCGATTCGCGCAGCCATATGGATCCCGATCTCCAGTCCGCCATCGCATGCCCCAGCCAGGCATTGGGCTCGTTCTCTATCTGCCATGCGTCCACCCTTCCCTTATAGTGCCTTACTATCTTGCTTGAGGACCTGTATAGTTGCTCCACATATTCTTCTATATTGCCGCTTGCCGCTCCTGATGGCATAAAGCGCTTGTAGCCATCGCCTACGACTGCAATTAATCCTATCCCTGCATCATTCATCTCCTCCACGAAGTAGTCTAGGGGAAAGCAAAATCCCGATCCTATTTCCGGTTCGAAGAAGTTCCATGGGAACCAGCAGCGCACATAGTCTATGCCATTGGCCTTGAGTAACGCAGCCACTGCTCTCGTGAGCTTTCTTGTGTTGTGCCTGTTCTCCCTGTATATCAGGGAATCCGTGAAATTTCCCTCCCCATACCTGCGTGGCCGCACACCGCGCTCGTTGGGCAGGCTGAACCTCCCATTGCGTGTTGGCCTGTATACAAGGAATGGGATCACTATTGAAGGTGGGTCAGGCAATCCTGCGAACCTCCACATGTCATCTATGTCTACACCGAAGTTGAACCTCTCCCCAACCATGGTAAAAGTCATGGAATCTCCGCATCCAGCATACAGGCCTGGATACTGCTCATAATTGCAAGCCAAATAATAAATATGGGTGGATGTCCGTGGCGCCAATCGGTTTGCAGTGCAATTTGCCTTTGCAGCATACCTATAATGCCCATCAACCTGTTGGATAGCGCCGCAGGTCTATCCTATCTACTATAAGTGCTCTGTATGCTATCCAAACCCAGTGCCCCGCAGGCATGCGATATGGCTTCCGTGTGGGCCTGTTCTCCATTGCCGGCGTCTGATATAGGTTCTAATGAGCCTTGTTTAAAAACTCCTATTTTATGTACAGTTCCGTTCTAATGCCTGTCTTTTTATACCAGAATGTGTGCAATCTCGTAATATCCATGCCCATCTTCAAGCGGCCTAGAGCAGCACAAAAATCCGCCCCAGCCCTCCAGCGCGAGCTGGATGATGGAGCCCTTGAACGTCTTGAACCTAAACTGGCCAGGTTCACAAAATTCGTATTCGCTCTCGATGGCACATTCAGGACCGATGTGCAAGCCTGCGCCCTGGTATATAATGACGATCTCCTGGCGGGATGCGCCATTGTTGAAGGGCTGGGAACCTCAGTTGTGATAAACCCAACATTTCTTGATGCCGTTCCGGAAAGGTTTCTCGGGCCGATAGCCATGCACGAGATTGCACACCTCAAGCGTGGGGACCGCGACAACACCATGCGCAATCTCAAAAAAGCCGCATACTTCTTCATGGTGGCTAAGACTGTGACGGTATACTCCGCATCCGCGCTCAACGTCTTCACCTTCGGGCTGGGCATTTGGGAACATGCCTCAAACCTAAGATTCCTTGAGGATTCCATTCCAGGCCTGCTGGCCGGTCAGGCGGTCCTTGCAAGCGTGTCCTATCTGGCCGCTTCAGCGGCCATAGGCGCCTTCAAGCATGCATTCTCATTCTTTGTAGCCTCGTCCATGAGGCGTAGCGAGAAGAAGGCCGACCTCGAGTCCGCAAGAATTTTCGGGGTCTCGGCAAACATAGAGATGCTCAGGTTCTTGAAAGGATATTCCCGCTTCCCAAGGCCCACGCTAAGGGAACGTCTATATTCTGACCACCCTACCCTGGACTCTAGGATCAGGCATCTTGGCAGGGCTTCCAATCGCTATGACCTTCCGCGGTGATGCCGGTCGTTCAGTCCGAGCCTGCCAATTATAATCGCAAGCTTAAACATTAGAAAAAACATAGCCATTGCATATGGGGAATCTCTTTCAGGAGGAGGCCTCACGGGCGTGAAGATGCTCTTGCCTCTGCAGTGCGTGGAATCGAAGCCGAGCTTGTGTCAAGGCAAGGAAATGCCTCAAAGCTGGTTATGTTCGCGGTTCTCATGCGCGATAGGCTGGGCCGGACAGGTTGGGCGGAGAGACGTTCAGGGCCAGGCCCCGCAGGCTGGCACTTCTCTCTGAATGGACCAACCTTAATGACCTGGGCGATCCATGCATTCACGCAGTCAAGGGCGGGATGATAGTGCTGAGCAGCAGCCATGTGCGCCCGCGGCTTTCTTGGCGTTGTAGAAGTGACTACGGCCGCAATGAATGCACTAAGGTCTGATGAAAGCCTTCCCGGCAAGCATGCCCGCATGCTCTCCGGAGCAATAGAAGAGCTCAAGGCCCAAGGTCTGATAGAAGTCGATCCCGTCAACGGAAGCATCAGGCCTGCACAGGCCGTGAAGAAGCCGTAAAAATGCATGCACGCATTATGATACTGCAATATGCTGGATGGCTATTGGCTGGAAGCCCACTTGGTGTCGCCATTACGCTTCAACTTGGCTATAGCATCAAACGCAGTATTCAATCCTATCATAATATCTCCCACCGCTTCGCGCCTGCCTGTAAATGTAGTTGCTACATCCCCGCGCCTTACTGCATCCCTCATCACCTTCAGCGCCCTGCTTATAATAATCCTCTCTTTCGGCACTCTTGTGCTTTTAAATACCATATCTATCAATAAACTTGCATCATGTTTCCTATATAGACTTATCCGATTCTGACAGTTTTTATGTTGGCATTTGTTTTTTTGCAATGCAGCCGGGCTACTGCAAGACTAGCCATGCCTAAAGTGCATCGTATCCTTTTCACTAATCTCCTGTCAATCCCCTAAGAAGCTCCAGCACCTCCGGGTCTGCCAAGAACCTTACAGGCTCAATATTGGCCGCCGTGATGTATTCCTCAATGTATTGCTGCAATAGCTTTGCGGGACTGTTCCTGCGCAGCGCATCCGCATACATTCTCAGGATATCCTTAGCCACCGGGGTAAATACTACTGATTCCTGGTTATTGAACATCGCTCTTTCAAGTATTACGTCCGCG
>CAZLPL010000084.1:0-4347 GCA_964561405.1 Microcaldota archaeon | reverse complement strand
CGCGATCTCCGACTCGAGCTTTGCGCCTCTCAGACCGTAAAGCATTATGGCAAGAACAGACTGCATACCCACTATCTGAAGCGCGATGTATGGAAGAGTCGCAACAACACCGGTAAGAGCTACGGCAATTGAGAGCGCCCTGCTGTTGAATCTGTCCTTCACGAAATCGGATGCAGTGACATAGCCCTTGTTCCTGGAGATCTGCCAGAGCCTAGGCATTGTCAGGAGTGCTATTCCGAAGACGATTGCCACATAAGGCACCGCGAAGAAAGCAGTGGAACCACTTGCATACGCAAGGGATGGCACTGCAACGAAGGTGTATGCGGTAAATACGTCTGCGCCTATCAGGAACCAGCTCAGGTAGGGGCCAAGCCTTCTGCCTGCGAGACCCCATTCTGAGAGCTTCCTTAGATCCCCTTTCCTCCACCTTGAGCCATAGAAACCGAGAGATACGAATATCACGAACAGGATGAGAAAGAGAGCTATGCCAAATACATCTACCAACATACTAACCAACTAAGAATCAATGATGAATGCCGCGATCAGGAAGAGCACTGCCGAGACAGGGAGCATTAACATCTGAAACCAATAGTAGAATGGGAGGCCCCATGCAACTGGATTTACCACGTTGTAGAAAGGCACATCGAAGTACACGCCGAATGGAATGAGTATCAGTATTGCAGCTATAAGTTTCTTGAGCTGCGAATTCAAGCAGACACACCCACCAACATATTACCCACATATTTCATTCAACGAGAAGAATTAAAAGGGTTATGTTGAGCGGCATTGGAAGGTGCGAGGAGAGAGCACTGCCCCTCAGGTATTTCTTATAGACGAAGTACAGCACATTTCCGGCGAGAAGCGCGATGAGAAGAGGTATGGGAGCCGTGAAAATACCAGTATGATGAACATTAATGCGACTGCTGCGCCGTATAGCGCCTGTGCGCTGTGAGGGTACGGAGAGGTCTTAGGCTCGATAAGCATCACGAATGCAAAGAGATAGTTTATGCCGAACAGGGTTGATGCCAGGGCCGCTGTAGAAAAGCCTTGTGACAGGGCGCTGAAGGCAATATCGAAGGTAAACATCACGATTATGAATGATGCTGCGGCAGTGAGCCTTCGCGCAGAGTAAGCTAATAGTATGAGAATTGGCGTAAAGGAGATTGCCATGCCATATATATTGTAATTTCCTGCAGCCCACCATTCGTCACCGAGCCCGAATAATGGAAGATAGATAAGAAGACCTAGGGTTGCGGGGTTGAGGATATTTACACTGCGGTACTGCAGCAGAACTTCGATAGCACACCTATTAGAACAGCAAGAGCCACTTGCGACCAGGGGTGCGTTTATCGGAGCCATTGAGCCCACTATAATTTCGGTTATTATGCCTGAGAAGGAACCTTGAAATTCTGCCACAGGTAGAATGTGCGCAGGGCATCTCCACGCATGCAACTATGGCAGTGCCCATGATAAGCGCAACTGGAATTTCACGCAGGGCAAAACCGGATAATGCGGCGAGTGCAGATAGAAGCGCAATGGTCCATAGATACATTGGCCTTACGACGTGTCCAGAAATCTTCATCTTACCCCAATAACCTTTACTGAGATAGATAACCATTAGGATCTACGATGACAAACCGTCGTCCAGATAGAAGAGTCGAAGTTCAACCCATCGTCGCCAAGGGTAGCCTCCACTAGGTAAAGCTTGTATCCAGGTGCCAAGGTCATGCTCTGGGATTGGCTTGTACCGTCAAGGCGGGACAGTTATTGCAACGGAACTGTTCTGAAGAGCAGCGTATGTAAGATTGAACCCTGAAAATGCGGCTCGGGCCTGCCGGGAGAGCGGGCCAGAATAGGCTTGGTATGCGTGCTGCGCGTATTGCGTGCTTGACAGGAGCACCTTGGACGAATTCCTAGTGTAGTCTTGTGCAGATGCCAAACTGTTTGTCTGCGAGGCATATGTGCCAGTAACTGCAAATAGCACTAGCGCTGCTAATATTACAATGGATAAAGTCATTATTGCTATGCTGCCATGGTTTTCTGCCATGGTTTTCGTGTCCATTCTTCCCACCTTGCCACATGGGCAGGTCTAAAACCCTGGGTTTTTTACCTGCTTTTCTATTAGTTCAGGTATTAATAGGTGCCGTTTTGTTTAGGTACATGAAGGCAAAGCATTAGCTTTTTATAAGCAAATGCTGTTAGATAGGTTAAGAGATGAGCTTATGAAAGGATACATGTTGCTTCTCGCGGCACTCGTAGTGGTGGTAATAGCAGCTGCTGTATTTGTGGTGGTGCAGTCTGCGCCATCGGTAACAGCAGTAAAGCCAGGATACAACCTGCTTTCGGTCCAGCTTACCGACCCCCCACAGGTACCTAGTGGCACGCAGTCGCTTGAGATGGCATACTCATCCCTTGAAGTCCATGTGGCAGGATCCGCAAACGGATCCGGATGGATACAATCTAACGACACAGGGAGCATTGACCTGCTATCTGTGCTGAACCTTTCGCAGACACTAGGTGCGGTAGCGGTGCCAGACAATGCAGTTGTAGACATGGTAAGGTTCAATGTGACTTCGGCAAGCATCACAATAAACGGGACTACATACAATGTCACAGTACCAAGCAGCAGGCTGCAGGTGAACATCAACGGCAACACTGGCACGAACAGCGCCAGCGGAATACTCATATCGATGTCACCTACTGTGGCGACAATACTTACTTCTAATGCAACAGTATTCGTGATGGTGCCATCTTTGAAGGCCATAATAATTGGCAATGGTACCAACCAGAATAGCGTTGTTGAGGGATTCAGGTCTAACATATCCGTGGAAAGCGCAGACAGGCTGGAAATGGCAGGGGCAAACATAACAATAACAGGCGTTTCCCTTTCCAGAGTGATGAATAGGACCATGCTAAGCGTCACAGTAAGGAACAACGGCAACAGCACTGCGATAATAAAGCACGTATCATTGGCAGGAAAGATATCAGTAATGCTGAACAATACAGCAGTTTACAAGAAGGCGTTGGACCTGAGCTCTGAATTTGAAGGTGAGATAAAGAATGCGTCCTCTTGCCTTAATGTTACGTCAGGTCAGAATGCAACTTCAGGCAATACCCCGAAGTCTGATGAGAAAGCAAATCTTAACCAGAGGATAGGAGTAAACGCAAGCCTCAACGTATCTGCAAACGTGAGCGCCGGAGACCAGAATGGAAGCAAGGGTGGCAATGACCATTCCAATGAAAGTGCGCTTAACATCACTGGCAAGGGCGGATCTGAAGGAGACCATGGCAACACCACTGTAAACGCATCTGCAAATAATCAGGGATCGGACTTTGGTGATGTTGGTGACAGGATAGAATCTTCATTTAACATAACGCTTAATTCGAGCGTGTGCACGAGCGCAGGATTCGCCAACTTCCAGAACATGTTGAAGACAAGATTGGAGAACATGACTATGAACGCGCAGAGGCTGCAGACACACTTCCAGCTTATGACATTCCTCGCAATGGGCAATGGAACACTTGCCCTCCCACAGAGCAGTGAAGATGTGAATGACAGCGGATACGCACTGGCTGCAGGAAACAGCATAATATTGTCATTCAACGGAACTATGTCGTCCCCAGACAGCAGCCTTCTGGCAACACCAATAAATGGATCCCAGTATAGAATTGTTGTGAATGGAGAGGAAGGCGCTTATGCCTTTAGCAATGTTACATACTCGGCACAATAAAGGTTACAGCATTGGCAGATAGACTGGAAACCGACGGTGCCTGAATGAAAGGTAGCATTAGCAGTTAATCCAAATGATACAATGATACGGGATAGCACTTATAGGGCGTACGGCCTTGTGAAGGAGTACGGCCTCACAATCTTTGCAGCCATAGGATTAGCCATAGGCATAGTGCTATACCTGGCAGGCAATGGGGATTATGCAAATACAGTATGGGCCGTCACACTGGTAATAGGAGGTGCGCCTCTGGTCCTGGAGACCCTGAAGAAGGTCTCCAAAGGGATATTCGCTGCAGACATAGTAGCTATGCTTGCCATAATAGTGGCAATAGCACTTGGAGACATGTTTCCGGGAGTGATAATAGTATTGATGCAGTCAAGCGGAGAGGCACTAGAGAAATACGGGTTTAGAAGAGCATCATCATCCCTTGAGGCACTAATTGCAAGAGCCCCGAAGATTGCACGCAGGAAGACGGGAAGGAATATTGATGAGGTGGGAGTTGCAGAAGTGAAGGTAGGCGATGTACTGGTAATAAGGCATGGGGACATAATACCCGTAGACGGCACGGTAATGCATGGGCTTGCGTATGTTGATGAATCCGCCTTGACTGGAGAGC
>CAZLPL010000083.1:0-4374 GCA_964561405.1 Microcaldota archaeon | reverse complement strand
GAAGATGTCGAAGAAAATGTCCGAACCAATAACAATTAAGAGGTAATATGATGAACTACATTACCGAGAGGACATTAAATCAGGATACCACAGAGCTCTTTCATAAGGATATCTTTTAGAATAAGTTAATAACAGCCATTGGCCGGAAATTTGACCTTGCTTACTAGTGAATTGAAAGATGCGAGTGCCGGGATTTGAACCCGGGCCCTTGACTTGGCAAGCCAAAGTCCTACCAGGCTAGACTACACTCGCACGGCACTATTCTAAGCTATGTAAGGAATATATTACTTAGCCTCACTTGCGAAACCCATATATACACACGGAACTTCAACGTGCTGTTGGAAAAGGCTTATTTAATGCGCACGTAGATATAGGGGCTTATGGAATTCAGGAAAGTACTGAGCTTCTGGGACATATTCTGGTTAGGCATTGGGGGGATGGTGGGAGTTGCGATACTTACATTCCCTTCGCTTACGTACCAACAGGCAGGGCCGGCTAGCCTTATCTCGTGGATCCTTGCAGGAGTATTCTCATTGCTGATGGCTGTGGTTTATTCGGAAATGGTGACTGCTTTCCCCCGCTCTGGAGCCCTAGTGGTCTTCCCTTATGAGGCGTTTGGAAAGAAAAAAATTGCCAGATATCTTGCATTCCTTGAAGGTGTAGGATACTACATAGGCACTGTCTTCGGCATAGTCATATCCGCAATAATACTGGGAGACTACCTAGGCCCCCAATTCAGCTCCGGAATAGGCCAGTTTGCCATTGCCGAAGTTGCGCTTGTTGCAGTTGGAATCATAAACCTGATGGGGGTAAAGCTGACCAGCAAGATAAACCTGGCCATAAGCGTCTTTTTCATAGCGATATTCGCTGCCATAATAATACTCGGCATAGCTGGAGGCAGTACGACGCTTCTGCACCCATTCCTCCAATCCGGAGGGATTACCGGAATAGTCCTTGCGATACCTGTAGCTATTCTTGCGTACGGATCGTGGACCGCGCTGCTCACTGTCCCTGAAGAGACGATCAATGTCAGGAAGGTGCCCAAAGCGATCTTCTGGTCCATAGTCTTCGTCACGGTCTTCTACGTGCTTCTAGTGCTTGCGGTGTACCTCAACCTCGGCGCAAATCAGATGCAGACACAGTATTCTGAGGACCCAGTTCTTGGCCTTGTCGCATCGCTAGGCAGTCCGGCTGCGATGATCGCATTTCAGATAGCTGCGGTCCTTTCCATAGTGGCAGTCATGCTGGTCATGATCCTTTCCAATGCACGCATACTATACGCATTGACAAGGCTCGATTTCCTTCCAAAGAAGATGAACAAGATGTCCGGCGCTTCAGTGCCGCTCTATGCCACTCTGCTCTCCCTCTTTGTGCCTATGGTGCTATCAGCATTCCCTGGATACTACTTCCAGTATGTAGTCATAGGTGCAATAATAGGCACAGGGTTGCCGAGGCTGATTGATCTTGCCTCTTACTTCCGGATACGCAGGAAGAGTCATTATAAACCTGCATTCAGGGTAAGACATGGAACAGTGATTGCAGCAGTCGCATTCGTGGGACTGGTGGTTTCTGAGCTCTCTCTTGGTGCGAGTGATATACTATGGTCTGCAGCGGTCCTTGTCGCACTCACGGCAGTGTTCTATCTGGCAGACAGGAGAAGATAAACCCGTGGTTTATGCGAACACTTCGAATTGCACATGTGCGCCATCCTTTAGTTTTAGTTTGTCGCGCAGCTTTTCTGAAGATATGAGCTCTGCCATAGCCGTATGCTTGGACAGTTTTGGCATTATGAGTGCACACCTCTCCCCCCTAAGCACGGCGTCGTAGCAGAGAACTGCGCCAAATGACCTGCTGCCTTCCTTGAAACCTCTTACGAGTATCGCCTCCCTTAGCTTTATGGAAGAGAGGCTTGCAGAACTTTCTTTGGACAACTTTATGTTGAGCGTGCCCAAGTAAGGGTTTATTTTAAGCCTGCTGATAAATTGCTTCTTATATTTTGGCTTGCGCATGAAGTACCTGCCCTCACCCAGCCCTGATGACACGGACCCGCGCAGGACAAATTTTTTACCTTTTTTAGTAGATGCCATGCAATCAGCCTGAGTCAGCCTTATTGAAAGCGTATGCAGCTATCGAGACCATGATCGATGTTGATATGAGCATGGCGATCAGGTCAAGCCAGATGGGGAATGCAGATGCGCCTATCAGGGTGCCGCGCAGGCCGTCAACTCCGTATGTGAGCGGATTAGCATAGGAGATATACTGAACATACCACGGGAGTGAATTTAAGGGGAATATGCCATTGGACAGGAAGAAGAGTGGAAGAGTCACAAATTGGGTTATCAGCTGGAAGCCCTGGAAGTCGTTTATTATGGATCCGAATGTAAGGCCGAGGCTTATGAAGGTTGACGCTATCAGGACCATGAACACTATGGAGAGAGGGGTTACTGCAGTAAATGTCATGTGAAAACCTATGGCAAGGGATATGGCTACCACGATTATGCTTTGCATCACTGCGGTGGTTGCCCCACCTGCAATGCGACCCAGAACAACAGAAGCCCGGGAATTTGGAGTTACCAGTATCTCTTTCAGGAAGCCGAACTGGCGATCCCACAGGACAGCCGTGCCTGATGCTATTGAGGTGAACAGTAGGGACATCCCGAGTATGCCTGGGACTATGAATTCAAGATAGGTGACATTCCCGTCCAGATGCACGAGCCCGCCGAGGCCTAGGCCTAGGCCGAGCAGGAAGAAGATAGGCATCATGAGCATGCCTATGATCCTGGATCTTGCCCTAACAAAGCGCTTCATGTCCCTGAGCCATAATACGTATATTGCGTTTGTGTCCATGTTCACCTATTCCTCGATGCACGTATTGACCGCAGGGTGTCCTTCCAGCTTCCATCTTCCTCCCTTATCATCTTTCCAGTATAATGTATGAAAACATCCTCAAGGCTAGGCTTATGCAGGCTTACCGAAGAGATCTTGACGCCGTTCTTTCCCGCAAGAAGTATTACCTCCGGAATCCTCTTCTCGCCCTCCTCTACGGTGAGGTCCAGATAGCCATCGTGCTTTGACATCGACTTTACCCATCTGACACCCTTGAGTTTCTTTTCAAATGCTGAAACGCCATCACTGATGCTCAGGGACAGGACATCCCCACCAAGCTTGTCTTTGAGGGACTGTGGAGTGTCGAGCGCAACCAGTTTCCCATGATCTACAAATGCCACCCTGCCGCAGAGATAATCGGCCTCCTCTATGTAGTGCGTGGTCAATATCACAGTGGTGCCCCATGTGCTGTTAAGTTTCTTTATGTATGACCACATGTGCCTCCTTGTCTGGGGGTCTAGCCCTATTGTAGGCTCGTCCAGGAATAGAACCTTTGGCTCGTGGAGAAGTCCACGCCCGATTTCCAGCCTTCGCTTCATGCCTCCGGAATAATTCTTGACAAGGACATCCGCCTTATCCGTAAGCTCCACAAGCGATAGTATCTCGTTTATGCGGGCGTCGGCCTTTTGCCTGTTCATTTTGTATAGTATTGCATGGAAATTGAGGTTTTCCCTGCCTGTCAGTTCGTCATCAAGTGAAGGGTCCTGGAATACAATGCCTATGTTCTTCCTTACGCCGTCTTTTTGCAGGGCTATGTCAAAACCAGATACCGAAGCCGAACCGCCAGTAGGCTTCAGAAGCGTAGTGAGTATCTTTATTGTTGTTGTCTTTCCGGCCCCGTTGGGTCCGAGCAGTCCGAATATCTCTCCTGACTCAACGCTGAAGGATATGCCATCAACAGCACGGAACTTTCCGTAGTCTTTTGATAGGTTCTTAACGCTCACAACAGGCATAGGGACACACGGTTGTGTAAATATAGGGTAACAGACATTTTTATAAGGTCGTATCACGAATCTGGAAGAATTAAACTGTTAAGTTTATTTTGAAGCGGGGTGTCCCACAATTCCTTAAAAACTTCCACTAATAAAGAAGGGGTAAAAACCCTTCTATCATTTAGTTTTGGCGACTAAAATGATAGTAAAGAAGAGGGATTGGAAAGAATATAATGATATGTTAGTGAGTGATATGTTAGTGAGAAGAAGAGAGATCTCACTATATGTAGAACCTGCAGGATTAATGCATGCAGAGGAAGTACATGAACTAAAATCGTGGGAAGGTGGGAAGACCGTTTATATACGGAAACTGATTGGTTTTGCAGGATTTGCACTGAAATGTCTTCTCAGATTTGGTTACAGACAAGTTTCAGGTACAATACACGACCTTCTTAGGAAAATTGAAATGCCTACACCAAATTTCAGAACGTTATGGAGACGTATAAATATACCCACACCTAAAGGTGTGGGTTTTCTAGGTCAGTTTTCTTTGCTT
>CAZLPL010000082.1:0-4389 GCA_964561405.1 Microcaldota archaeon | reverse complement strand
AGAGGCAAACTTTGAAGATGCTGATCTATGCAAAAACATAGCAGCAATATACAAAACCTTCAGTTCCATTAAAGGAGTTCAATATACGGGAGCTAGCAAGGTTATGCACTTATGTAATCAGGAATTATTCGTAATGTGGGATGCTTATATAAGTGGGAATACACGGAAGAAGTGGTACCGTGAATGTGATATTGACTACCACCACTATAAGAGGGATGCTCAAGGTTACATAGATTTCCTAAAAGAGCAGCAGAGGCGAGTAAAAGGCATAGACTGGAAACATCAGAAGAGAACACTGGCAAAAGTTATTGATGAATATAACTACGTCAATATAACTGAGCCGATACAGAGGAAGTTCGTAAAAAACAAGAAGAAATAGAGCTTGGCTGGATTGGTTGGTAAATATACGCAACACTTACGCACAGTTAAAAGAATTGCCTTCCAAGCGGTAAATAATACGCATGGCAGGCTAAACGCCACAGGGCGCAACGTGGGCGTAAACGTGGCGAGTTCAGGCTTCCTGTATAGTATGTTATTGTATGTTAATGGGGACATAAAGGAAATTTCAGCATCCCTCTCGGGGCTATTTTATCAGATAGCAAAGCCCCATTTTACATGCTCCTGCTTGCAGGTTTGACTGGCATAGTACCTATTGCATACTTGACTATGAGAAATCCCAGGACGTTAGATTAAAGGCATGTATGCCGTAATTGTGCATCATATCCTTAATGGTGCAAGTGCTTCTTCCAAATGGCAGGTTTATCTAGCTAAACCTGCTGCCATGGCGCTCCTCAGTCAACGGCCCCTACAACGTCTGCGAACCAGCAGGAACAATCTGTACCGCCGCAAAACTACTCAATCCTGTCTGCACTCGTAGCCATTGCAGCCATCTTATTATATTTACCGCATACGAGGCGCAGGCGAAGGCGCCTGGCTCCTGATAGACCTCTGCTTATTGCAGAAACTTCGCTGAAAAATGTAGCACTGTCTAAGTATGCAATACGCAGTAGTTACTTTTATATATCTGTCCAGCCCCACTACGCACAGTGATTTTATAGCCGCTATTAGAACTACCGCTGCGTTGCATGCACAAAGCGCAGATGTCAGGGTAGTTGTGGTAGAGCGCCTTAAGGAGACCCTCAGGCGCGCGAATCTCGGCCCCGAACTGCTGGCGCTGAATCCCGGAAGCAGCACTACGGAAGGCTTCCGGGAGGGTTTCAGCGATGTTGACTTCATGGTGCTATTTCAGGATGCGGCATCAAACTCAGGGCGCTTCGATCTTGGCAGGATCAAGCTCCTCACAAGCTGCTGCAGGGACGCCTCAGTGGCCCTTTTTAAGGAAGGCATAGTTGTCGCTGCATTCCCCTCATTCCTTGTAGAAAATTTCATTGTGCACATAACAAAAGAGCAGGCACTGAAGGCTTCTCCAGCGCGCAGGCTAAGGACTATTCCATTGCATTTCCTTGCATATCCAAACGTATCTGCCCTTTTGGGTTGGGAGGGGGATCCGCGGCTGGTCAGGAACCTGGTGCGCGCAAGCGGCCTGGTGCTAGGAACTGACTCAGGAAAGCAGGAGCTGTTACACACCGTAGAGCGTGCGATGGGATCCAGATCCGGATCCGGGCTGGACGCAGAGCTTATGGCTGCGGAGTACATGCTTGCGAATGCATATGTCCTCTTAGTGGCAAACCCACACCTGCCTGCTGATCTAGTTGCGACAGATGCACTTTCAAAGATAAAATACGCGGCCCTGCACATCCCCACAAGGTATCTGGAGATGGTGCAGGGTATTTCCATCTCATCATGGTCAGGCGTATCTTCTGACCAGACCCTTGAAAAGCTCGATCCTAGCGTAAGCGACTTTGTGCGCTTTGTAAGCAAGTTGAGGGACAATGGCAGGCCTCCACCAATGAGTGAGCTGGAGGAAGCTTTTGCCAAGGCAGATATCGCCATAAGGCACGTCTTCCAGCAGATCCATGCTGGGGAATCCGATTCGCGTGGCTAAAGTCCCTATCATGAATCCGTTTTAACATCTGCCGCTTTGTGAAAAACCTTAAGAATCTGGATTGCAAGGATTGGAGCGATATGATGGCTCCTGCTGGCCGCTGGTTCAAGTTTCTAGGAAGGAGAGTTGACCTTATAATAGGGGATATGCCTTCTGCGGGAATCTTGGAAGTGCGTGTAAAGATGGCACCATTGGTCGGAACCCTTCGCAGAGGAGACGCGTTATCAGAAGCCGCAGATCTCGCGCGCTCGGCATTGAGGGTTGATGATAACCATAGGCCACTGCAAATCCTCTCAGAAGACACTGCCCGCGACGCGGGCATGTTCAAGGCAGTGGCGGATGCGCTCGAAAACATGGTGCGCAAAGGCAGTGATGTTGCAATGAGGGAGGAGGGCGTACACTTCTCCATGCGCATCTGAATTCCTTTTCGCTCTGCAATCCCGCATTTTCCCGAGCATGTATCTAAAGTCCGTGCCTTTACATTGCAGCTTTTCAGTATTATTCGTCTACGCGTAATTCACATCGTAGTCATGCTCTACTGCTCCTTCGTCCCTTCTTCACTATGTCATATCCTTCAAGCACGAACCTTACGCCACCCCATTTGCCCGCCGCCCAGTTATACAGCCAAGCGCTTATGATCCCTGTTACAAAACCGAGAATGGCAAGGCCTATGGGTGCGCCTATCAATATGATGGTGCCTACGGCCACCGAGCCGGTTGCCAAGGAGAGGAGGCCGATCACGACCCCGTAAACTACCCCTATTGCCAGATAAATGAACCCGTATATTTTTGCCAAGGAAATCGGGTCAACGCTTTTCAGAATGGGCATATGGCTCCCATGTATCTATTTCGGCATCTTTAATAAATACCTTGGCAGTATATGCTATATACGAGCGGGATTCTGATGGGGAGGAATGCTGTAATACTCCATGGCACGGCGGAGACCGACAGGTCGTTCTGGCTGCCTTACATGAGGAAGAACCTCGAGGCCAGGGGATATTTTGTATCGATACCGCTTCTTCCTGAGGCGGACAATCCCAGGCTATCGAACTGGCTGCCCGTGGCGCTCAAAGAGGCATATACAAAGGATACTGTCCTGATAGGCCACTCTGCAGGATGCCCGCTTGCGCTTAGCGTATTGGAGCGCCTTGATTCTGTAATAAAGCAGGCTATACTCGTTTCAGGTTATGCCAGGAAGCTAGGCGCATCCACAGGTTCGAACGAAGACCCAATCCTCCAGGGCAGATACGACTGGGAGAAGATAGGGTCCAATGTAACTGACCTGGTGCTGCTGAACTCTGACAACGACCCCTGGGGATGCAATGACAGTGAGGGCAGGCACATCCTGGACAGCATAGGCAAGGGCAAGCTGATCGTCATGAAGGGCGAAGGCCACATGGGATCTGACAGGTTCAACCAGCCTTACAGGGAGTTCCCTTTCCTTGCAAAATTGGTCGATTGAACCCATTGCGCACCGCAATAAATGTGTTAATCTGATCCGCATTAATGGATGATGGAAAAACAGAGAGCTTTCCGGATACGCTGCCAAGTATCCACTTGACATCTGTGCCAACTGCGCAATATGGGCTCAGTAAACGGCAAACATTATAAGCTTCCACGCCAAGTAGAGCTGCATGTATTCCATATCCGTCATTAGTCTTGTCTTTGCGGTATTCTCAATGCTCGGTTATGGCGTTGTGGATTTGATCTCCTTCCTCCTGGCACGCCAGACAGATCCGCGAACTGTGCCGCTCTGGACTACTGTTCTATCTATTGTATTCCTTGGGATAGGTGCCTTTTCCATCAAATTTCCAGGAATTACTACAGACTCCTTGCTACTGCTTATTTTTGCTTCAGTGATAGGCGTTGCAGGAATATTATCTTACTACAGGGGCCTAAACAAAGGGTGCATAGCTGTTGTGGTGCCTATAGCAAACCTCTGGCCGCTCGTGTCAGTAATCCTAAGCATTGCCCTTCTGGGAGAGGCCATATCCTTAGTGCAGCTTTACGGCATTGCGCTTGCAGTGCTCGGAATCCTTCTGGTCTCATTCAAGTTCAAGGATCTTCTCAGCCTCAATTTCAGGAAGGCGGCTATGGGGGCTGAGTATGCACTAGCCACCATGCTGTGCTGGGGGATCTTCTACACTTCGCTTGGCTTCCTGTCAAAGAGCATGGGCTTCTTCTGGCCTACGCTCTTAGTCCAGATTCTTGTTGGAGTAATTATGCTCTTATATCTCCTCCTCAAGCGGGCCGACCTCACTTTTCCAAGGCATGCCAGCAGGAAGCTGGTACTCTTTGCAATAATACTAAGCGTATCCGTGCTGTGCTACATGGTGAGCACTGGGTCAGGATACGTGTCGCTTACCGCTCCAATAACTGGCGCTG
>CAZLPL010000081.1:0-4474 GCA_964561405.1 Microcaldota archaeon | reverse complement strand
AAGGTTATTATCTGCCTGGGCAAGCCGCGCCAGCGCACTCCTGCTCCTTGAGACGCCAAGCTCGTCAGATGCTACTGGGTATGCCACTTCCAAGCCCGCACTGGTAAAGACCTCGCTATATCTGCCTACCTCCTTAGGCAGCAGGCTAAAACTGGAGGCTGGCCTGATGCCTGTGTAAGTGACATACATCTGCAACTCAAGTACTGTCTTGAGTCCAAGGCTGCTGGCCATTCCCTTTACTATCTCCGGAGCACCCCTTTCAGTGATCCTTGCAAATTTCATGATTTTTTTTATGAAATTCCTGATATATATTTGTGTTCCAGCGGCCCATTGCCTGCATTCGCCAATGCTCGCATTTATATATCTGGCAACATCCATTTCTGGCCGTGAAAAATGGCCTCCAGGATGACGAAGCCCAGAATTGATGCTGTTAACCAAGAATCAAGGCATCATCTAAATGGTGCGATGTCCAGGCTGTTAAGGAGGCCTGCAAGGATGGCCGTGACAGCATCTGCAGTAGCCCTGTCTGTAGTAGTTGCCGCTTGCACTTCGTATGCCAGGCCGGCGCAGAAGCCCAGCACATGCGTGGCGACCATAGGCGCAGCCTAAAGCTCCTCAGGACACATTCGTTATTCATATCCGATCGGAAAGCCATACGCGTTAATACAGGCAGTGCAGCAGAACGGCATTGATTCAGGAAGAGTAGCGCAGCTCGCAACCGTATATAACGACATGCGACCACAATTGAATACCTGAACGGGAAATCAATCAATGTCACACACTTAAATTTGGCCTTCTTCCAGTCTACTGAAACCATGCCAAGCATAACGCTGGCCTCAGGTACTGGTGCCACCGCTGTGCGTTACATAAGCATATCCCCAATATACACTTCGCAGTCCACGCTTCTCTCGCTTTCCCGAAGCGGCTTAAGGGGCCTTATGCAGGGCGAGCAGGCAGGTGCGCAGGCCCTGGCCAGGTGACAATTATGCTGCACGTTCCTGCATCGTAGCACTTGTTAGGATGTCTGGCGTAAATGTATTGGATGTGGCTGTCACATCCAACGGTGCGCAGCCCGCATTCCCTGCACCTGGAAAACCATCGCTTATGGGGCATGGCCGAGACCCTGATAAGAAGCTCCATACAAGGGATCTATGGTAAGGGAGGAGGGAAAGAGTAAGGCGCAGCCAACGTTCGCAAACATCTTCCAGTCAGGCCCTGAGCCTCCCTGACCTGAAGGGCTTTGTCAAGTGACGGCCTGTCAAGGCTCCACCCTGTCAGCTACCGCCTGTGCAAGCAGGTATCAGCCAAGCGGTTCGGTAGGGCCGAAATTCTTTATCAAAACGCCCTACATTGCTCGCGCCGATGCGCGCCCAAAGGCACTGGCAACCTTCTTAAAATCCAAAGCCCAATAAATGGGCATGAACAGTGGCATGGCATCTGGTGCAGCCAATAATGAGGTAGCCCCTTCTGATTCAAGGTACGTGCCGTTCACACAGCAGGCGTACTGCTGCGCGCCCACCTGCATACAGATGGTCATGTACAAGAACAAAATACCCCTAGTGCCTGCAGAGGCGATAGGATACCTCCTCGGGCTGGTGGTGCCTCCATCAGATGCGAGACTGTTCTATAACACAAGAACGTCAGAGGAGGCACCTGTAGCAGGATACGGCACGCGCATACAACTTGAGGAATTCTCGCCTAACAAGGCATTCCATGATCTTGGCATACCTTTGGAGATGGTAGTGAATGACATAGCCTGCTTTGGATCCGCAGGCGAAGTGCTTGAATTCCTAAGAAAGGCCGAAGAAGGCAACAGGGACGTGCTGCTCTGCTTCAACCACGGCGCACTGGTGGACGATCCCTCACGCGATTGGGGACACCTGGTCCTTTTCGACAGAATAATAGCAGGAAAACTAAGGATAATAGATCCCAGCCCTTCGCATCCGAAATGGAGGCTTGTCGAGCCGGAAAAGATGTTCCAAGCGCTTAAGAGGCATGGGGAGAAGCCTACGGCTGCAGGGCTCTGGGAATTGAGGTGCACACGTCACAATGCTCCGCAGTTTGAAAATGCCGCCGAAGCGGGCGATGCATGAATGGAAGCAAAAATGGCGCTTGTGCTGGTTGCAGCATCTGCTCTGGTGGTGATAGCCATATTGGCACTTACGGGGGCACGCTTCCCTGCTGCAGGCAGCACCACGGCGCAGCATCCATTGCCACGCACGTTCCCGCAGAGATTCTGCGTCAATGGCCCAGGCAATGAAACCGTCACAGATTTTGCACTAGAGAACGGCATAAGCTGCTTCAGGACGGATATTTTCTTGAACAAGTCCGAAATCAACTTGATATCCAACGGCACCAAGAAGGGTGCACAGTACCTCGGCATCCTGGACTACAATACTGTTGGCGCCCAGCCATCAGGACATGGCTGCGTCTCGGGATGCAACTGGACCCTTGCCGACTGGAATGCGAGCGTGGCCAATGCCGTGAGCGATTATCCCGATGTGAATGAATGGGAGATATACAACGAGCCGCTGACATCCATATTCATCAGCGGGTACGACAATGGTAGCGCATTGAACTACTTCAACATGATAAAGAGCGCATATACCATAATAAAGTCAAAAGAGCCAAATTCCACTGTGGTCTGCTTCGGCGGGGCAATGATGTATCCCGTGCAGAGCGCAGCCGCAGACTACCAATTCTACAAGGCCGTCTGGAAATACGGCGCATCAAGATACTGCAATGCGATATCCCTGCATGCATACAGCCTGCCATATTACGACTTTAACCAATCCGTCTATGGGGATGTGACCCTGGGGCAGCTCTATAACTACACCCTTTTCATGTATGAAAACATGACCGGCAAGCCAATCTGGATAACCGAGACTGGCATAACCTCGAATAACTGGTCGCAGGACCTCAACATGTCCCCGCAGAAGCAGGCTTCGTTCCTCATGCAGGACTTCGGACTGTTTTCAAGCTACCCTTACGTTAAAAGGATATACTGGTTCAACCTGCAGGCGCCGGCATCGGAAAACACGCCTTCCTACGGCCTGCTCAGCGCAGGCACGCTACAGCCAAAGCCTGCTTTCAGCGCATTCCTCTACTTCTCCAGAAACAGCCTATCCTGAAGCACGGTGCGCTTTCCAGAAAGCCCAGGCCCGTTTTACCTGCTCCACCTGAATAAAGACACCTGCCTCATCTCTATAACTCCTCAACGTTGTTGTCAAGCTCGGTGAGCTTTAGCACTATGTCGTGCATCTGCAGATCAGATGCAAGCCCAGCGGCGAGATTATAGTATCCCAGGCTCATGCCATAGGCCAGTGTGCGCCTGACATTCTCAAAAAGCTCGTAGCATAGTGCTTCAACTTCTTTCCATCTGCAGTTGAAGCTGCATCATTATTGCTTATATCCAATATCCTATCCCTGATCATCTCATTCTCCTGGAAAATCCCATGTAGTTTCATAGAGGCATAGCGTCTCCACCGTATGTATCCTGCCATTGCCCTATAAACCATCCTGTGATCTTTCTGAGGCCTGTGGTGCCTGTACACCTGCGCAAAGTGCGCCTGTATCATGAGTGCATTGTATGCTCCCTGATTCTGCTCAGGCGAAGTGAGCACCTCGCCGAATATCTCTTTAGCAAGTGCCGCTACGGCGCTGAATTTAGAGACCCTCCCACGCAGCGTATCAACCTGTGCAAGGGCAGGGCTGTCTGCGCCAACCTTGGCGTTCATAAAAGACTGGTCCAGAATGCGTAGCTTCATCTTACCTACTCTGTTTCACAATGTGTGGTATATGCTGCCAATCCTACATGCAGTATCCCTGCCTGGTCTCCTTTACCTGTACTGCCATCGCTGCAAACTACTGGCGCATAGGTGGTAGATCGCCCAACCTGCCATCTCCTTTAGGGGGCATGCCATACTGCTTTGGGTTCTCTTTTTTAAGTGCATCTTGCCCGGCCATGCCGCATGAACTTAATCCCGCAAGTATTTTCAGCTTAATCTTCGAATACTCCTCTAAACTCATGCCGTCCCTGGCCGCTGCCTGGTCAAGGTCAATCAGCTTTCCGGCAATGCCATATACCACTGCATCTGGTGCCAGCGGATACATTCGTCTCAACTGCCCCGCCATGCGCCCAATCTCATCAAGCCTTTCCTTGTCGCTCAGGGCTTTAAAATCCTTTTCCAAGGGAAGCTTCTTCCCATCTAGCACTAATGCGCCAGTTTTCTTAAGCTCATGAATTTGCATACTAAAAGCCATGGAACCACATAACCCTATAATATTTCCATATATTTAAAACATAGCCCTGACATAGCCGTATTTTCATCACCTGCCAAAATTAGTCGGTGGCGCACCTATCTACTGCGCAATGAAAGCCTATCCCGCAATCTGGCCGCCATATCCTTCTACAAAGCATAATTAGTCAGTGGGGTGTGGGCGTTCAAGAAACCCTCGCCATTTATGGCGACTG
>CAZLPL010000080.1:0-4560 GCA_964561405.1 Microcaldota archaeon | reverse complement strand
TTTACAGCGTTTGCTGGGTCAAGGATATTGTGGGGTTCACTGAATCTAATGTAGAAGCCGAATGGGTCTTCTATTCTAAAATCTTTAAGACCCCAAGGTTGAGTTTTAAGCGGTTCGACAATTTTAGCGAATTTCCTTACGTTGTCATAGAATTTAGGGATATTAACTGTGTTAATTACTATCTCAACAGCATAACCTTTCTTTGTGGTCTTTGGAAATCTTTTGAAATACGATTGTTTGTATACATCTTCCGTTCCGCACCAAAAACATAGTATCGTTTTGCCTCTTTTCATTACCAAATAGCCTTTCTTTGCTTCTGGTCTACGTTCCCATACTACTTTAAAACCCATTTTCCCGTAGAATCCCTTGGCCTTTTCAAAGTCGTCTATATGCAGTTCAAGGAAATAATTTAATATTATTACGGTTTAAACACAGAAAAGAAGTCTATGAATGATAGGGCGTTTTGTCTTATGTTGTAGCACAAAAAGAACTTACTTTTAGGATTTGTCCTCTTCCCCTGCATGCCTTCATGCCCATCAGGGTGTATCCACACCAAGACAGTGTTTTCCTTATTTATATGTCCTTTCTGCAACAATTTGCATGCACCTGCATATTCGCCCAGACAGCATCGCCTGTCAATGCCTCTATTATATAGAGACGGCTATTCACCACCCAATAATGCTCCAGCCTATCCTGCATTCATTCTGCTCAAGAAACAGGTCAGGCTATTGTCCGCTGCACTGTGTATTTATAACTTTGAAGGTTGTTAAATCAAGCATGGAAGACACATCCGATAAGAAACCTGCATACGGCATAATTGCAGGTTTGGTCATAGGTTTTTTACTATCGTTAGTTCTTGGCTTCATTGGGATTGTAATCGGAGGTATTGCTTCCGCGCAGGTATCAAAAGGCTCACGCAAGAATGCCGTGGTGTCTGGGGGAATAATCGGAATTTTGGTGGGCTTTATACAGGCGTATTCGATAATGCAGACCTATCCCCTGCTCAGTACGATAGCTAACCAGACAGGCACAACCCCAACAGCTTACGCCTCCCCAATTGACATTGCAATTTTATTGATCATACTCTATGTGGTGTCTGGCATAGCTGGTGGTTTTATCGGGCATCTTGTATTCGGAAACAAGAAGGCCAATGCCTCCGCTCCGTCCAGAAATTGATGCACCGTGTTGAAAAAGAGCATCAAATACCCTATTCATCTTAGAGGCACCTATTTTATTACTTTCAGCTCTAAGTTACTGGTATGTCTTCGGGTATAAACTCACGTGCCTTGCTCCTGATGTATTCAGCGGCTTGTCTCCCTTGTATGTGGTCCTGCCTTCTACAAATGCCTTCCATGACTGGCCCTCAGGGAAGTAGCCTGCTATCTCCTAGACTTCCTGCTGGTGTATCTGCATGCAGTCGTGAACGTAAAGGTAGTCTATGTCCTTGGGCTCTATGCCTGCCATTCTTGTATGCCTCCCTGAACGCTATTACGTCCTGCGGCATTGTGGTAGAGTCTGTGCCGTACCAAGGGTAGTTGCCGGTGGTCCAGTGAAGCCTTCACTTCAACAGGCGTCTTCTTATCATACTTCTTCGCCTCTCCGGATATTACATACGCAGATGCACTGTCTGCAGTGTTGAGTGCGCTCAGGAGCCATGTGGGCCATGCAAAGAACGGATTGTGCTTGCTCTTCCAGAATTCATATGAATTCCTGTAGCCTTTTGATCTTGGCAGGGCATCAAGGTCCTGCCTTATCATCGCCTTGGGGTTCAACGAGACGTGCATTCTCACAGCCTTTTTGACATAATACCTTGTCTCGTCCATCTGCTCGAAGCTTAGCCCATACTTCTTCATGTATCTCATGGTAGGCATCGCCCCATACGCAGATGCTATGTCATAGCTATGGTGGTACGCATATACGTGGTCCACCCGAAATCGGCTCATCCCCAAAGGGTCTGCGCATCTATTCCCTTCCTTGTAAGCTGGTTGTAGTTTTCAGGCACCGAAGAGAGTAGCTCCCCACCCACCATAAGAACATTCTTGCACTTACTAGACCCTATCGAGTTGGATGCTATGCCTATGCCTGTATTTGTTGTAGAGCATGCAGTATCAAAATGAATCCTCCATTGAACTTCAGCCCAAGCCAGTCCTAGAGCAGCGTGGCATGGCTGTACACCTGTGAGATATGGGCCATCATGTTGCCCACATAAAAGGCATCGATCCCATTAGGGGTATGTCTGCATCGTCCATGGCCTCGAAGGCGGCCTCGGCTACCATCTCCTGGAATGTAAGCCCTTTCAGTTCCGGATCCGTCAGAACGCTGCCGAATTTAGTACAGCCGATGCCAACTATAGAAACCTTTTGCACCATTCAACCCCTTATTGTATTTGGCGAAATTCGGCTATTTAAGCCATTAACTATACAAAGATATAGTCCATCGGGCATTCGCATGCATCTGCATGCTTTTTATATCAGGTAACTCTGCAATTATCTGTGTTTGCATGGGGGTTATGCGGCATGAAGCCGAAGGATACGGGCCATTTCTGGGACGCCAGAATGCCATTAACATCAAGTTCGCAGAGTCCTTGATAGAACGTGCCCATTGCATGTTCGTACCTGCAAACGCCGAAGCGTACCAGAGAAGCCTCATACTAGATCAGATATACGATCTCAATGCCCAGGCAGTTGACATCATGGGCAAAGTAGTAAGAAGCCTGGATCCAAGCGACTTTGAAGACCGCAAATACCACGTGTGGAATGTACGCCTTACTGCAGGCGAAGCCGCAGTAAACATTGTAATGTCATTTGCCAAGATTATGTCCACTATGGATGGTACAAATTCCGTAGAGATGTTCCGTCTGGCCGAAGCCCTGGCTCGCAAATTGGGCCTTGAAACCATGGCTAATGCTGCAAGCTCTGAGATTGCAGCACTTTCCAGGAATGCACTGCCTGACAATAGGCCTTGATGCAACTACCATTCATCTGTCTGAATATGTATCCTGGTAGCCGATTTCAGTGCAAAATGCCAACATCCTATTAACCCCCACTGACTCCGCTACCTTCACGTCCCGTATGTGTACCAATTTATAAAATTTGGCACGCATATTGTATTGGGATGTAACTGGTGGAATTGGAATGGCTCGGCCATGCTGCGTGGAGAATAAAATTTAGCAAAGCTACAGTTTTTGTTGATCCATATCTTTCTCAGAACCCTTCCGCTTCGACGAAAGTTTCTGAAATAAAGAATGCTGATTATGTCATAGTGACGCACAACCATTTCGATCACATGGGTGGCAACGGCAAGAACCTTCCTGATGCATTTGCCATAGCCAAGCGCACCAAGGCAAAGCTTGTCGGCATATTCGAGACGTCTGTTGCGGCACAGAAGGTGGGGCTTAAGGATGCAATAGGTATGAACATAGGGAGCATCGCAGACCTGGGTCAGATTAAGGTGGGCCTAACTCCAGCCATACATTCTGGAGACGAAGCCGGAGTTATAATCAAGGCGGATAATGTAACCATATATCATGCTGGAGACACAGCTTTATTCAGCGACATGAAACTGATAAAGGAGCAGCACAGGCCAGACATAGCCCTGCTTCCTATAGGTGGGTTCTTCACAATGGGTCCGGAAGAGGCTGCAAAGGCTGCCGATATGATTGGGGCAAAAGTGACAATACCAATGCATTATAATACCTTCCCTCCAATCAAGCAGGACGCCAAAAAATTCGCAAGACTGGTAAAGAAGTCGAATGTCAAGATCCTCAGCCCTGGCGAGGTCTTCAAGTTTACAAAGTGATGTTGTAATAGGTGCAAAAATGGCATTGGCATCAATCGCTTTCTCTATAGGTGCATTCTCGATAGCTGCAATACTATCAGGAATGTTCCTTCTGGGAAAAGACAAGGGAAAAGGGTCTGAGAAGACCTTGGGCGTGATAAACGTCTTTGTTGGGCTGGCAATAGGTATATCCTCATTGTTGTTGTTATTGACGACTCCGTTTGGAACTACCTCTCCGGCAACTAACGTGGAGCTTATGTTCTCCCTTCTGCAGCTGATATTCGCATTCGTGTGGGCCACATTTGGCTTCGCGCTGCTGAACGGATGGGACATGAAATTCATAGGGAGCATGGCTCTTGTGTTGTTCATATACAACTTGATAACTTTCCTGCTCGTGCCGGCCCTGTGGTCCGGAGCGTTCACCGCCGCAGGACTTGTGATCGTAGAGCTTACATTGCTGTCTTATCTGGCAGATGAGGTCGGCTTCTGGGCAGTTACCCATGGAAAGATGAAGAGTGCGCCGCAGGGATGGATCCTTATAATATCCGGATCCCTTTCAATAATCCTTGCAGTGGTTGTGGGTGGCATACTGCCTCTATGAACTGAAAACTGTGATTTAGAAAACCGGTCTGGCCACCTGGCCGGGCAGAATCAGTTTTTCATTATTGGGGCCGGATGTTGCCCCATCTATTCTTATCGCTATGCTCTAATCACATCTCGCATGAGCATTTAGTCAGTGGGGTGTGGGCGTTCAAGAAACCCTCGCCATTTATGGCGACTGGA
>CAZLPL010000079.1:0-4599 GCA_964561405.1 Microcaldota archaeon | reverse complement strand
CACAGCCCCTACTGGTAATAGGTATGGTGGGCCGTTACCCCGCCATCTGCCTGATCAGGTGCAGTCCCATCGTAAAGCAGTAATGCTCCAATTCGCAACTTTTTCGACTACAGCTCCTTCCAGGTGCCGTAGCCTATGTGGGATTATCGTCAGTTTCCCGACGTTGTCCCCCTCTTTACGGTAGGTTGACTACATGTTACTCAGCCGTACGCCGCCGAATCAAGTGACTCAGCTGACTTGCATGGCTGTCGAAATCTGATAGCAGTATCCTCCAGCAGCATCGACTGGAGTTATGCTTCTTAATAGCAATTGCGTTGCGAGTCCTTCTTCCTTTGCATCACTCAAGACTACATCTAATTCCATCAGGAATTTTCACAAAATTGCACAGCATTTAGCATGGCTAAATACTAATGTAACAGTATAATTGCAAGAAAGGATTTAAAAACCTTACTTTCAAAACCGCTACTTCCGTGTGCAGTATGTGATAAGGCGCATTAGTTTAAATACGAGAGGCCGTAACGCTACCATAGACAGCTATCGATAGGATATCTGTCAAGCGATACGCCATGGGCCAGTGCTATCAACGATGCATCAAAGCCGTCTGTTGCGATAGCAGCAAACCAGACCACGCGGGCCCGCTATTGACAGTTAAGGTGATATCATGAACCTTGACAAGATCCGGCTTTACTACTTCTCATTCAATATGTATGGCTTTTCGAACAGCCTTGTTGCAGTGTTCATAAACCTATTCGTGCTTTCCACATCCTCCATAATGGGCGTGGTATACTTCAATATCCTATTCTATCTTGGCATAACCGTTGCAGTATTCGGATGCGCATACCTACTAAGCGTATTCGAACCCAGAGACCTCTTCTCATACGGTGCAGTGATAAGGGCTATGATGCTGATTGCCATACTTGCCGCTGCAGGCATAACTTCGAACGTTCCTCTCTTCGGACTTCTTTATGGAGTCTCTATGGGCATGTTCTGGCTTGGAAACAACGTGCTGACCTCAGACATAACGAAAGGGGCGGACAGGAAGGCGTTCGTGTACAAGAACAATATGATAACCAGCATAGTCTCATTTGTGGCTCCGACCATAGCAGGGGTTCTTATAGAGTATTCACAGTTCGTAGGGCCCATGAAGTTTATTTACGATTTTGCAGCTGCGTGCGTCCTTCTCATCGCGTCTGCTGGCATCATGAGGATGGCAAAATTGCCTCACCCAGTAAAACCCAAAAAGTTCAGCATAATTGATTCACGTATAAACTCCGAAGGATACAGGAATTACAAGATATACTTCTTGGCTGGGCAGATGTTCAATGTCCCATTCATACTCATACTTCCGCTGTATGTTTTCAAACTGACCGGAAACTACGCAATTGCAGGGGTGTATGGGAGTTATACGCTCCTGATTGCAATAGTGGCAAATTACCTGAGCAACACAAGCGACATGAGGTGGGATAGGCTTATGAAAGTGCTGATCACAGGCACAGTGGCTTCTGCGCTGCTTTTTATAATGCCGGGAGTGATAAACCAGCTTGTTGCAGTGTTCGTCTTTGCTGGCATGTACATCATGGCATCTACACCCCTGAACAACCAGGCTTCGGCCAATTTCCTTGAGCTGATAGACAGGGATACGAAGGATAGGATACACTTCTGGATAAACCGCGAGTTCTATCTTTCTTCCGGAAGGTTCATCATACTCCTAGTGCTGGCCGGAATTCTGTTCTGGTTCGGGAACAATATAGCATATCTGCTGTATGTCTTCCCGGTAATGGCGCTTTACAGCGTAATATATTTCAGCGTGTCGGCAAGGAAAGGCAGTGCAAGGGAGGCAAATGCCGCAGGAGTGGTACATAGCTGATTCGATGAGAATCGCGTTATTCGTACATGGCTTCGTGCAGGGGGTGGGTTACAGGCACTTCGTGAAGAAGAATGCGGATGTGATAGGAGTGAAAGGTATGGTAAGGAATCTGGAAGACGGATCAGTACTAGTAATCGCAAACGGGGATGCGGACACATTAGCCGCATTCGAGAGGAGCATAAGCGTGTCCACAGAATATGGTGTATGGGTCATGCACATAGACAGAGTTTCGGAAGACGACCCGGAATTCCCTAAGGAAAAGTATGATGTGAATAAATTCAGCATATGCAGATGATATAACTCGTGCATTGTAGCAGGGCAGTCAAGCCATGCGGAATACATCACGGCCCTCTGAGACTTTATAATTGAGCTTTATGCCTACAGAATCCCCTGGTCCGGCTTCCTGGACAGCATTTCCATCCACCTGCATGCTCGACACCCGCTGCCTTATTGCATCTTCTTCGTCGCCTATCTCTATCAGGTCGCCTACCCGCAGCGGTTCGTCAAGCCTTACTGCCACAACGTTTATCCTGTTGAAGAATTGCTCCACGACACCCACCTTGACGCGGGAGGCATTGTATCCTTGACCCTCTGCATTGCGCATTGAGTCCTGCCTTAACTCCCATTGGTTTACCGATTCGACATCATCGTCGATGTAGTCCATGACAATAACTCACCAGTAAAGTATAAAATAGGGAGATGCTTGGAGGGCTAGCGCCATCCGTAGCTTGAGATTACCTGAACTTCGCCCTTTTCCAGCCGGTACTTCTGCTCCATAAAGTCGAACACCGCATCGGCACCATACTTCTCCATGCTAGCACTTATTATGACTGCCATTATGGGTATGTGGCTGCCTATTATGGTCCTCCTGTTTGCGTGGAGATATGGAGACAGTTTTAATGCTATCTCATTTATTGCCTGCCTGTCCTTCTTTGTCCTGCTTAGATGCCTTATGGTAGTAGGGAAGAGATACTGGCTTAGGGTGCTCACATAGCCATTGTTGGACAGGGAGACCCCGGAAGATAGGAGTATGCTTGCATACCTGAGATAGCCATAGTAGCTTGTCCTTGACGCTTTCTCGTTGAACATGCTCGCCTTGGAGAGGTTGTCGTAAGCCTCCATTATGCTTGACTTGGACGAGTACTTGTTTGGTATGTTCTGGCCCACCCAGTTTATCATCATGGATAGGTCAACGTCTGTGGAAAATAGGGCGTTCCTTGCAATATCGAAGTTCCCCGAGGTGAATATCTTGTCTAGGACCCGAAATATCTCCGCCTTCCTGTCACGGATTCCAAGATATTCTATAAGTTCCGGATCGGCATTGAACATTATCTCCAGGTCGTTGAGCGCTGCGCGCACATCACCGTTGCTCCTCTTTGTTATGCTCGTGGTTATGTCTTTAGACAGCTCCTTGCCCTCAGACTTCATTATCCTTTTAAGAAGGACGAGCACGTCGGCGGGCTCTGGCCTCTTGAACTCGACCTTCTCTACGGCGTCCCTGAGGAAACTTATCTTCTTGTTCCAGAAGTCGTTTGCTATGAAGATTATGGGATGCTTGGACTCTTTCACCAGAGACAATATGACCTTTTCCGATCCCGAATCGAATTTGGCAGATAGTTCATCTATCTCATCCAGCACTATGAGGCAGTTCTTGTTGAAAAGGCCCCTCGTCTTGGCTAGGGGAAGAAGCCTATTGCGCAAGGTTTCGGAGTCGCGGTAGTCGCTTGCGCTAAGCTCCACTATGTCAAACCCATTTGAATACGCAAGCGCATGGGCTGCTACGGTCTTGCCTATCCCTGATGCACCGCAGAGCATGAGCGGCCTTGTCCTGTTTCCTTTCAGGGCCTCTATGCCGAATGAGATAAGCCTGTCTCTGGCAAGGTTGTTGCCTATTATACCATTCAAGGTATTTGGAGCGTACTTATCAGAAAGGAGCATGCAACCACTACGAAAAAGCAATATATAATAATACGGTATAAACAAGATAAATGTTTGCTCCGATAATCTAGTCCGGTCAAGGATGCAGCCCTCTCACGGCTGAAACCCGGGTTCAAATCCCGGTCGGAGCAAATCAGATTTTCGACGACAAACTCGTGTTCAGTTCCCTAGCCAAGGAAAAGAAATTAAGCCAAATACGGTTCGGTTCCATCACGGAGACCGAACCCGAAAAACTCAAGAAGCACATACAGGAGGTGCTTCCAAGTCTAAGTTTCCATGAGATTAAGGATGTACTGTCCACAATCTACCGTATCAAGAAGAAAAGGTTCAGAGGCAACGCACCACCTAAGTATGGAAGCCTGAACAAGGGCTTCACCGAGCAGGAGGTGCAAGCCTTCTTCAAAGTTATAGAGAACGACAAGTTTCGCCTTCTGTTTGGGTATCAAGCGCAGCTTGGACTCAGGATAGGCGAAGCTGTCAAAGTGAACGTTAAGGACATCAAGTTTGAGACACGGGAGCTAACCGTGAAAACGGAAAAGGCACATGTGATAGACACCATGCTTATTCCAGTGCCACTTTTTCGGCAAACTATCGAGTTCATAAACAGGCACGAAAAAGAGATCACTCAAGCTAGCGGGTTCGTGTTCTTTGCTGAGCTTGGGCATAGCCTTAGGGGCGAGCCGTTCTTGGAGAAGAACTACGTGCGGAAGGTGTTCAGGGAGTATGTCAGAGCGGCTAAGCTGGACGAAGTCTACGACCAGAGCGAGGAGTCATACGGAAGGACGCCTAGGCGG
>CAZLPL010000078.1:0-4677 GCA_964561405.1 Microcaldota archaeon | reverse complement strand
AAAAAGCACCATTGGAAGCCCACGACATTCAGTCGCGGGAGGATGTCACCTGCTAGTACCCTACCATTTAGCGGCCTTACGTGCCGCATGCGAGGAGAGTTCCCAGTAGGATGAGACATAGTACATTATGCAGGCAACGGTCTTCATGTCCTCTATCCTGCCCTTGCGTATCATCTCTACGGCTTCCGGAATTGTGAACGGCCTTATATCCATGACTTCGTCTTCTTCCCTGTTCATCCTCGTCTTCTTCAGGTCAGTGGCAACGTATGCATACTCCAGCTGTGTTCTCAGTCCGGGGCTTGTATAGCCTTTGAACATGAACTTCAGGAGCCCGGGTCTGTATCCCGTCTCCTCGCCCAGCTCTCTGGCAGCTGCCTGCTCTGGGGTCTCGCCCTCGTCTATATGCCCTGCAGGGACCTCGTATATGCTCTTTCCTATCGCGTGCCTGCGCTGCCATTCAAGTAGTATCCTGCCGTCGCTTAGGACCGGCAGCACGGCGACCGAGTCCGGGCCCCTAACCCTTTCAAAGGTAAATTTCTTGCCGTCTATTCTGAAGCTGAACTTCTCGAGGCTAAACATCCTGGATTTGAATATTACGTCAGGCACCTTCTCACTTCTTCTGCTGGCTCAGGCCGTCCAGGTATATCTGGGTTGCCAGCTTCTGCCTCGACACGCTGTGGGTAATCACTTTCCCGGTGCCATTGAACTTGGCAAGGAAAAGCCCCACACCTCCGAACATGGCAGTCCTAATATTGTCCACGAAAGTAACCTTGTACTGCAGGGAGCCGTCATAGCCTGCCACGTGGCCTGGATCTATCTCTATCGGCTTGTCGTCAGTGACATCATATTCTATTATATCCCCGACTACGTGTATGAAGGCCTTTCCAGGCCCTACGAATTTTTGCATGACTATCCCCGCCCCTCCGAACCACATCGCCCCCACGCTCATCATCTGCACCGTGAACTTCACCGAAGTGTCGCATGCAAGGAATGCCTTCCTCTCAGCCACGAATGTCTCGCCCTCACTAAGGTTTACTACGAACACCTTCCCAGGGTATATGCCTGCCAGCGATACGTGTCCAGGGCCTCCCTTTGCGCCGAACTCCGTAAGAAGCCCAGTGGCTCCTGTAATCTCCCTGGCTATGAACCCCCCCAATCCTCCTGCCATCCTTGGCACCATGACTATTCCGTGGCTCTTGCTTACAAGGGTTCCGCTGTCGGCGAGAACCTTCTCCCCTTCAGCAAGTTCTATTTTCAGCGACTGCATGTTGCTTCCAACAATTTCATAGTTCATCTACACACCAAGCATCAATCTCAATTCTTCACCGTCAACATTCAGCCTGTATTTGGACATGACTTCCCGCATAACGTCTTCCTTGGCCTTGCCGCGCATGCCCCCCACAAGCTCCTTAAGCCTATCTCCAGATATCCGCGCAAGCGACTTCTTGGCTATTGCGTCGTCCACATCCGAAGCTGACTTAGGCATATCCTTGATTATCTCCCCTATGCCTGCCTTAGTTATTTCTCCCCTTCCGTACCTGTCGAATATCTCGACCATCACCTCTTCCTTCATGTCGATTTCCGTGCCGCTCCTCTCAAGCTCCTTAAGCTTCTCGAGTATCGTGGCTGCCACAACCAGCCTGTCGCACCCCGATTTTGAAGTGACGTATTCATACAGCGATAGCCTTGGGGAGGATATAAGCTGTTCGGCAAGCTGTTGGTTCTGCAGCCCCTTGCGTATCCTGTCCATGCGTTCTTGAGCGTAAACTGTAGCATCGAGTATGTTCTTGCACATATCCTTGCCTATCTTTATCGGCTTGGCATCTGTCTCAGGATACATCCTCGATCCTCCTGGAAGCGGCCTCATGAACCTTGTAGTTCCATTCTCCGCGTCAAGTACTGCGCGCGTCTCGGGGGGCACTTCTGACATGGCCATCTTGGCCCTGCCGCATGCAAGTTTCATCGCTTTTATGCATATCTCCTTCTTAGCAGTTACGAGCATGAATGCCCCGTCCGTCCCTATGTCCAGCCTGTTGCGAAGGGACTCTGCTTCAGTGGCAGTTATTCCATACTTCCCAAGGTCTTCGTCGCTGTGTATTATGCCTTTCACTCCGGCCATCTTGGCGTAATCGCTGATCTCGCTGCCAAGCCTCCTTCCAGGCCCAAGCTCCACGCCTATGACCCCTGCGAATCCGGGCAGCCCAGCTGCCATCACAGCATTCCCGGAATCCATGGAGTTCCTTAGCATCTTGGCTGCGGTGGATGCAAACAGGCTACTTACGTCTACAGGATCCTCCACGCTTGCATTCCTTGATGCAAGTTCCTTCTTTATCTCGAGAAGTTTAACCTGGCGCGCAACCTCATTTTCAATTATTAAATCTACTCCGTCAATCTGCTGCAGCCCCTTCACCTCCACCCTGGCGCCTCCTTCTATGGAGACGTTAACGTCTTGCCTTATGGTTCCTATCCCTCTCTGTACCTCTGCCCTAGCGAAGCCGTCCTCCTTCCTGCCCGTGAGCCTAAGGAGCATGCCTATCTTAAGGGCCACCTGTTTTGCCTCTTCCGGGCTCTTTATATCAGGGCCCGTGTCTATTTCGATCAGCGGCACGCCGAGCCTGTCCACATTGTAAATTACAAAGTCCTCGCTTGAGGACTCGATGCCGCTGGATTCCTCCTCAAGGAAGATGGATGTTATCCCGATCTTCCTGCCTCCAGCCTCCACGAACCCGTCATGCGCAACTATCATGGACCTCTGGAATGCGCTCGGGTCGCTGCCGTCCACTACCTCCTTTCGCATAGGCTCTATCTCGTCAGGGACGTGCGCGGAGAATGCGGAAGACAGTCTAAGCGCAGATTCAACGGCTTCCATGTTGATTTCATGGGGCGGCTCGTCATCCAGGTCTACAAGGCATGACGTATTCCCGAAGACGTTGTAGATGAACTCCCTCCCCTTGCCGGACTCAAAGCTGGTAGACCTATCGACAACTCCGAGCTCTCCAGCCACAGCCCTCTGCCTCCTCCTGACCTTCCCCACTATCCTGTCCGGCACTGCAAATGCGCTGCACGAGCAGAACAGTTTGTGCCTAGTGGCCAGCCTCTGGTGTATCTCCAGCCCGCATTTGAATCCAAGTTTATTGTAATACTCTATGTCGTGCAGCCAACCGCCTCGAACGAATCGAACTCAGTGCGTTCGGTTATTTCACCAGCAATGTTCACGCCTAGCATTTCGCGTGCCTTGCCTGAATCGTAATTGCCAAGAAGGAAGCCAAGCTTCACATAAGCTACTTCGGGCATCATGTCCTCACAGAATATGGCCCCGGCGCCTCCCAGGAGCCGCAGGTTCCTATACACGTTGGGATTCACCCTTCCGTTTATGCACTGCGACGTGGCCCCGACAACCATGCCTGCATCCACAGCCTTTCTGACATGGCTTATCCATGAGAGCTCCTTCTTGCTTGTGGTGGTGGGTACGTGCCCAAGCCCAGTGCCCTCAAGTATGATGCCCCCATACTTTTTATCAACGTAATAATCAAGGACTTCCGGGTCTAAATTCGGATGCACTTTCACCAGTGCTACCTTCGGCTCGAAGCCCGTAATCGCAGACACCTTAGAATCCTGCGCAGCAACTTTCCTGTAGCTGCTCAGGTACTCTATACTTCCATCCGTGCTCACCCTGCAGACCGCCTTGCCGTTTATGGGCCTGAATGCGTCCCTCCTAGACGTGTGCATCTTCCGTGCATTAGTGCCTTTTATGAATATGTTGGTGCCGTCAGAGCTAGACTCGTGCATGCACACGCCCACTTCGGCAACATCGCTTCTCGCAGCCATCTGGAAAGAGCATATGAGGTTAGAGAATGCATCGCTCGATCCCCTGTCACTGCTTCTCTGCGCGCCAGTAAGCACGACTGGCCTGTTCAGTCCCTTGAGCATGAAGGTAAGCGCGGCAGAAGTATAATGCATCGTGTCTGTTCCATGTGTTATCACCACTCCCTGTGCCCCGTTGTTGAGGACCTTGGCTGCCTCTTCGGCCATCTTCTGCCATTCAATGTATGTCATGTCTTCGCTGGCTATGCTCATCAGGTTGCTTATCTCCACGTTTGCGATGCCCTTGAGCTCAGGCACTGCATACAGTAGCTCTTCAGGTTTGGTGAGCATGTACACCCCTCCAGTGAGGTAGTCTATCTTGCTGCCTATGGTGCCTCCTGTGTAGAGCATGGCTATCCTCTTGAGCGCTGGGTTAGGGCTTGCGGACTGCGCCTTTGGGAATGAGAACGCGCCTCTGCCTCTGTCAGTCTTAGTTATCTTCGTGTCCTTCCCGTATCTTATGCCCATGTTGTAGCCGTCCTTCCTCTTGATGACTATTATGTCGCTCTCCCCGGCGTCCGTCCTGGGCATTAGCACACCTTCAAGGTTTACTGTATCCGTTTCTATACGCACCGAGTCTCCTATGCCTATGTGCAGGTTTGCGAATACAGATTCTAGACCCTTTGAATACATGATAAGGATTAGTGCAATCCTGTTTAATAAGGTTTTTAGTAAGCCGACTTTAGCTGCGTCCGTCCCCATCCGCCGTCATAAGCGCGTGCATCATCTTAGCCCACTTCCTTTCCGAATAGCCTTCTTGCCAGAACCCTTGGAATCGCGTCTTCGCGTATATTATACAAGACATGGTACACG
>CAZLPL010000077.1:0-4731 GCA_964561405.1 Microcaldota archaeon | reverse complement strand
ACAAATTGCATGCAATTGCAGATGCAGAATCCGACATTCCATTGGGATTCTTTATCGCACCTGGAAACAGGCACGATTCTGTATTTTTCCACAATCTGTTTGAAGATGTGAAGAAACGATTCTGCGTTATGTTTGGCGCCAAACTACTTGCAGATTCGGGATATGACGCAACGAGGATATACAAAGAAATCCATGACAACAATATGGAGGCAGTTATTTCCAGAAACGGGAGAGGCCATAGAAAATCAGAGGTTCCAAAAGACCCAGAATATGGGAAAAGAGGGTCTATTGAAAGGACTTTCTCACGTTTGAAGGAAGTATTCGGACTTTCCAAAAATAGGTTTATTGGCATCAAAAAGGTGTCAATTCATATCTATTATGCCTCATCGCATACCTGATGGAATATCTGATGTGATGGCGCATGTTCATTGACGATGGTGGTTGTATGTAAATGTCAAGTCCCTAGTGATAATCGAATCGGCAAAAAGTTCATATATACCAAGCATAAGATGCCAACCTTGTCATAGCATGGTCGGATGCCGGCCGGCGCGCAGTGGAGACGGTGATTGCACTGGGAGCGGATCGCCATGACTCCTGCTGCACAGGGAAAGATCACTTAGCGTGACTCTGAAGCGCAAAGGCGTTCGGGTATTTGCATCATTTTGTGAAGGTTATGTTCCTTATGCCGTATCCGAAGTATGGGCTTGGCTGAGATGGATTGCTCTGGGCAAAGAAGGTGATGTCGCTAAATCCGCTTGGCACAGTCATGTTTATCGCATACTCATACTGAGTCGACCTTAAGGTAACCTGGCCGTAAGGATTGCCGTTCAGGTATACTGAGAGCACCGTACCATTTATGGGTGCTATCGCAATCATGCTCATTGCCACATTCTGGTCCGAAGGCGAGAATAGGATTACGTCGCGTGTGTCATTGCCCCACCACATGGTGCTCACATTGGCATCGCACGGAGCATACGGATTGCAGAAAGTGTAGCCAGGTATCCACGATGAGCCTACGGTGTATGCTACAAGCGACTTGCCAGCATTCTTTGATATGGCAGTTGATGTGGAGAATACAAAGGTCGTGTTTGACTGATATACAGGCTGGCCGAAGGATGCGCTAAGATACGAATACAGTACCTCCTGTTCTGTGAGGTTGTATGCAGGCCTCAGCACCGAGATGAAGCTCGTGTTGTAGTTTGCCAGGAACAGGAGCGTGGCGTTTGAATAGTTCTCTGAGATCGGAGATGGGTATATGAGCCCGAAGCCCTGCTCAAGATACGATGCTGCAGATACTAGCGGCACGCTGCTGACTGCAAGTGACTGCGTGCTATTTTCCCTGCTCGTGTATCCGCCCGCCAGGGGCTTCAATGTTGCGGTGGTGTAATAGGTCTCCATACCAATGTACTGTGCAGGAATTTCAGATGCGTTGGCAAGGGCTGGAAGCATGAGTACGCTGAAGCTGCCGGGGAGTTTTCCTATCTGGCTGTAGGCCAGAGGTATGTGCGCAGAAGTTATGAGCGAGTTTGCAAATGATGAAGACAGGGGCATGCCGTTGTACTCTATCAGGATTATCGCTGCAACAACCGCAAGATACTTGTACTTCGTCTTCTGGTCCTTTGACCTCGTAAGTATTTCGAATCCGAAGGCAGCCATTATGCCAAGGCAGATGGTAACTATTATGTCAAACCTGCCAGGCTCCCTTATTATGTTTAGTAGAGGTACCGCCTTGTAGAGGAGATAGATAGATGGTATGCTAGTTACGGAGGAATATACCTGAAGGTATGGACCCAGCGAAAGCCAGCCAAATACAAACATGAATGCTATCCACAGAGGGGTACGCTTTGGCCCGTTCTGCTTGAAATCAGAGTATATTGCGAGCAGGGAAAGCATCATCACAGAATACCCGATGTAAGATACTTTTTCTGCTATGTCTATCTGGTAAGTCGCGCCCTGATACACCAGCCCGTAAATTACAGGCAGGTAGGATTTTGAAATGCTGTTGAATATCCCGTTGTAGTAGCTTGGCAGGAAAAACGATGCAAGGTTATCTGCCCATAGCATGTTCTGCGCAACTCCGGAATTCTGCTGGGCTACAGAAAATGCTGAAGAATTCAGGTATGGCAGCATAGCAAGCAGGAATGGGAGAGATAAGATGATTGAGAAAGCCGCCACCATGCCGATCCCTAGCAGTGATCGCTTTGAAATTGAATTGAGGGCGAACAGATTAGGTTTATGTGACGTGGCCTGCAGTTCCGCAACTTGAGGCTCCTTAGAATAGAAAAGCCAGTATAGCAACGTGAACACACCTGTAGCGAAGAATACCATTATGCCTTGCTCTATATCTCCCATGAATGTTAGGAGAATGAAGCTTACTGCGGCAAGCAGAGCGTTCCTGACGCGGAAGTCTTCGAGGGTACGCATGTAGAAGTAAAGGAAGAGCGGGACCCACTCGATTATAGTCCAGTCGAGGTGGCCATAGGATTGCGCTATGTGCATGGGGCTGAAGGCGAATATAAGCCCGGCTATGAATGCAGCGTGCTTGTTCTTTACCAGATGGTCGGCAAGGACGAACATGAACAGCCCGGAAAAGGCGAAGCTGCTGAAGAATAGCACATTATATGCGAATGCGCTTCCCACAGCCTGGAATGGGATGGAGAGTATTCCTGCGATTGGGGTAAGCGTCTGAGTCACAAGATTTGCACCTATCGGATGGAAAAGCAGCTTTGTGAAGTATGGCGATTGATGCAGCACGAATATGGAATACGGCACCCACCAGAGGTTGAACATGCTCTGATAAACGTCGCCATACCCATTCACAACTGAACCGAAAATATGGATAGATATCTGCCAGAACATCACCAGCGATATTGCAAGATAAAGCCCCAATGCCTTGAGCTCGGACCTGTGTTCCACCAGAAGGTATCTCCTTATGCTATCTACGCTTATGTTCAATATTGCACCCAATTTGCACCGCGCCCTTATGGCTCACGGCAATGCACAGAGATAATATAAATGTTGTTTATTTATATGTTTGTGACCGCAGGATATCACCAGGCATACGGCATGGTTGCATGCCGTACGTCCATGCAGATTTATGCGGACAGTATCGGCTTGTTGTGACGCACATGAAAATGTACGATGATTTCACCGTTGTCCTGCCAACGCTTAACGAGGAGAAGAACATAGGGGTGCTCATACAGAGGCTTCTTAGGGAATATAGAGGCATACGCGTTGTGGTTGTTGATGATGGCTCCCGCGATGGCACTGCAGGAGTTGTAAGGAAGATAGGCAGATCGCATAGCAGCGTGGAATTCGTGGATAGGGCTGCACTTGGAAGGGAGCGCGGGCTCACTGCAAGCGCAATAGATGGGATATCATCCAGCCGCACCAAATTTGCCATAGTTATGGACGCTGACCTGCAGCACCCTCCAGAGATAGTAGGCAGGCTTGCGGGAAGGCTCGCTTCAGGAAGCATCCTGACGGTGGCGGTCAGGACTGATGTCAGGGGATGGGAAGTCCACAGAAAGCTAATATCAAAGACGCTCATGTCCATGGGATACGCGATATTGATTGCATCGGGAAGGGCAAGATGCGGCGATATCTTCTCGGGATTTTTCGGGGTGGACAGGAGACTGTTCATGAAGACGCTTGCCGCAAACAAGGGGCGCTTCGTTTATGGAGGGTACAAGATACTCTTTGATTTCCTCAAGTGCAATGCCAAGGGCTCGCTTAACATATCCGAAGTGCCTTACTCTTTCGGGCTTAGGAAGCACGGCGCTTCGAAAGCTGGGATAAAGCAGGGAATGCTGCTCTTCAAGTCGCTCTTGACTTGAAGTGGGCTATTGCAGCCTCTACCAGACTAACAAATAACGGCGCCGGGGCCTCGAATCTTGATTTAAGCTCGGGATGGGACTGTGTGCCTATGCCGAAGCCATCACCCCATTCCACGAACTCCACGAGTTTCCTGTCGCGCGTCATTCCGGTCAGCTTCAAGCCGCTCTTCTTCAGTATGTCCCTATATGCATTGTTGAACTCGTACCTGTGCCTGTGCCTCTCGCTCACCACGCGCGATTTGTAGGAGTGATAGGCTATGGAATTGCTCTCTGGAAGCATGCAGTCCTGTGTCCCAAGGCGCATGGTTCCGCCTTTCTCAGTTATATGCCGCTGTGAATCGAGCATCACTATGATCTTGTGCTTTGACTTGGGATTGAATTCTGATGAGTTGGCATCGTGCATGCCGGCTATGCTCCTCGCGTACTCCACAGCCATCAGCTGCATGCCCAGGCATATACCGAGGCACGGGATGCCTTTTTCCCTCGCACGCCGTATTATGTTTATCATGCCTTCTGTGCCACGTGTGCCGAAGCCGCCAGTGACAACTATGCCATCCATGTCGTCAACTACCGAGAAGTCATTGTCGGTGCGCTCATACCCTGACGATTCTATCCATGTGAGGTCTATTCTCGTGTCGGTCCTTGCGCCTGCATGTATCAAGGCTTCCTTGACGCTGGCGTAGGAGTCCCTGAGGTTTGTGTACTTCCCGACTATCCCTACATTTATGCTGCCCGATGGTGAAATCGTCCTCTTTACATTGGATTTCCATGAATTTACCTTGGACAGGTTCCTTGCATGAGGGCGAAGGCCCAGATCCTTTATAAGCAGCCTGTCAAAGCCCGTGTCCATGAAATGCAACGGTATGTTGTACAGAGTCGCTTGGTCCTTGTCATC
>CAZLPL010000076.1:0-4925 GCA_964561405.1 Microcaldota archaeon | reverse complement strand
GCTGGCATGCAACCTAAAGTATCTCAAATTTAAACTATAAAAATATTCCATTGCCTACCCTGCCATGTCGTTATGGGCAATTCCCACTTCATGCCTGCATTGCATGCTAATTGCGCAAGGTATTTATTGCTTGAAGTCCAAAATATTCTCATGGCGCCAGTGCAGAAGGAACTTCAGGTAGAGATACACAACGGCTCTGATGTAATCGAATTGGTCAACCGCGAGGCGACCTGGAGGGACCTCCTGATTGACCTGGTAGGCCGCAACAAGCTGGATCCATGGAACATAGACATAATGGAGATAGTGGACAGTTATGTAGACACTGTGAAAAGGCTCAAGGTGCTGGATTTCAGGCTTCCCGCAAATATAATACTGGCAGCGGCAATACTGCTCAGAATGAAGTCCAACTTTATGTCCATGCCTGAATACGAAGAGCCGATTCCAGAGGATGGCATGATCGCAGAGGAGGGGGAAAGGCCCGAGATATCTGTGGATCCGCTGAGCTTCAGGCTCAGGCTCGCCCCGCGAAGGAAGATCTCGCTAAACGAGCTTCTATCCGCGCTCGATGAGGCAATAAGCATAAAGGACAAGAGGACTCTTGTGCCGCAGAAGCTGCAGCCTGCGCTTCCAATATCCTTGGAAAATTTCGACATAGAGGCCGAGACAGAACGCCTCTACGAGGAGATAAATCGAAATGTGGACAAGAGCGGCATGATAACGTTCAACCATCTCTCCTCAATATCTTCAAACGATGACGTACTGCTAGGACTCTTCATACCTCTCCTGTTCCTCGCGCACAACGGGCGTGTGTCTCTGGTGCAGGAAAAGTTCTTCTCCGAAATAATAATAGCCCTGAAGTAGATTAAATGGCAGACGAGATAGATTACAAGAGGCTTATAGAGGCTGCGCTCTTTATGTCCCCTAATGCTATGAGTGTCAATGACATCTGCACTGCCACAGGGATAGCATCCCCGGGTGCTGTGGAGCGTATGCTAAACGAGCTCATCTCGGAGTATGATTCCGCAAGCACCGCTCTGAAGATAATGCAGATAAGCGGAAAATACCTGTTCAGCCTGAAGGATCCATACCTCTCAAAGGTAAGCTCCCTTGCCACCGGGCCTGACATAAGCCGCGGCTCGCTCAGGGTATTGGCATACATCGCAAAGAACGAAGGAGTGCTGCAGAGCCAGCTGGTAAAGTACTTCGGAACCTCTACGTACGATCACATAAAGGAGCTTACAGAGAAGGAGTTCATAGAGTCAAAAAAATACAAGAGAAGCAGGGCGATATCAACAACCCCAAAGTTCAAGGAGTACTTCAGCATATGATGCCTTTTCCTCCAAGAGCCTTCAAGGTCTCAGTCCATCAGGACTGGGTATTCACTGTTCCTATGGCTACGTATGTAGCAGAGACTCCTCTCTGGGCTACGCATGTGTTTCCAACATAGAGTATGCCGGAGTTGACGTAGCAGATCCACAGGGTGCCCTTTGTGCTGTTGCCAAGGTTGCTGCCCGCAGGTATCGTCAGCGTAGTCGTGTTGCCGCTGGAAAGGCTCGTTCCCACATTGCTGGTGGATGTGTAATTGGCAGTGTAGAACATTATTCCAGAAGGGACTCCCCCACTCATGTTCGTGCCTTCAGGCGCATAGCCTATGCCGAAGCTGCTCCACATGGAACCCGTATCCTGGCCTACCGTGACTTTTATGGCCGAGCTGCCGTTTGACGCGAAGTATGTGTATGTAATGTTGCTGCACGTGTAGTACTTTGAAGGCGTGCACCCTACAGACGCGTTGCTAGGTACTGAAGAGTTCGAAGGCAGGACTGTGGTGGTTGTATTGTATGCATTGCTCCCCTGTGTCGTGGTCAACGCCTGCGCAACAGTTGTTGTTGCCGCAGTATTGCCGCCTATGTAAGGGTACAGAAGGGCTATGGCTACTATTATCACTACCAAGACTCCTACTCCTATGTATGTCATATTCATATTAACACTCTATCCTGTATTCTACCTTCCAAGCTTTTATAAGTAGTACTTTTCAGTATGTGGGGTGCGCTTCTGAAGCCTCGTCCTTCGCGTTGGAATAGCGCGCAGCGGCAAACAGATACGACGAAAGCCTGTTTAGGTACGCTATCGCATCTTTCCCTACGGCATACTTCCTGCTGGCTGCCACGAGCTTCCTTTCGGCCCTCCTGCAGACCGCCCTCGCCAGGTGAAGGTGCGCTCCAGCCTCGCTGCCTCCTGGCAGAACAAACTCCTTTAGCTCTGGCGCCATGTCTCCAAATCCCTTCATGTCCCTCTCAAGCCTTTGTACAGGCTCATCGCCCAACTGCCGCTTCTGCATCTTTGTGTTTGCCACAGCGGCGAGATTTGCACCAAGTATGAATATGTCGTTCTGAATCATTCCAAGCTGCATCTTCACCTGTCCATCCTTCACGTACGCCACGGCTATGCCTATGGCGCTGTTAAGCTCGTCCAGATCTCCAAGCGCCTCCACCAGAATATCTTCCTTTCCGAGCCTGCCTTCTGCAAGTAGCCCGGTAGTGCCGTCATCTCCCCTTCCCGTGTAATATATTGTAGCCAATCAGACCACATGTATTAATTATCTATACTATTATTTTAATCTGCACGGGCTCGTAGTCCAATGGTAAGACATCGCCTTCACACGGCGGAGACCGGAGTTCGATTCTCCGCGGGCCCATTTTGAAAAATACGACAAAACGCAAGTTCGAATGCACGGAATTAAAGCAGAAACTACAAGCCGTTTTGCCATACTTGGCAAAACATGACATCGAAGACATCCGAACAATCGTCCATCAGGTCTATGTAAAGCGGTTCAGAAGAAGTCGTATACCAAAATACGGCAACCTGAACAAGGGCTTTACTGAGTATGAGATACAACGATTCTTCAAGGCGATAGACAACGACAAGTTCCGTCTATTATTCTCCTACCAAGCGCAGCTTGGGCTCAGAATAGGCGAGGTCTTGAAGTTGAATCTCAAGGCAATTAATTTCCAAACCAGAGAGCTTACTCTGAAAACAGAGAAGGCTAGGATATTGGACACTCTACTGATACCTGCGCCATTGTTCAAGCAGACGATGGAATTCATAAAAGCAAATATGACACGGATAGAGCAAGCCAAAGGCTACATCTTCTTCAAGGATTGCGCCAGTGCTAATTCTGCGGTTTATCTGGACGTTAACTATGTCAGAAACCGCTTCAGGTACTATGTCAAGCTAGCGGATGTAGACCAAGTCTACGACATAAGCGAGGAGTCAGCCAGCAGAACGCCCAGAAGGCTTCATAGGCTCACTACACACTCGCTAAGACACTACGCCATAACCAGCTTTTCCAAACAGACAAACGGCAATGTGGTGCTTACCAGCAGGTTCGCAAGGCATGCCAGCCCTGAGACCACTATGATCTATATAAGCACCAAGAAAGAGGAGCTGTATAAGGAGCTGGACAACATAGACATGGACAGCGTAGAAAGGCTCAAGCGGAGCATCATGAACACTAAATAGAGGTTCAATACTTGAAGCGACGCTCATATTCCTTGTGAGGAAGCCATTCAAGCAGTATCGTAATTATATCTACTTCGCTTCCAGCAATAGAGTACATCAAACGCCACGCTCCAGGAAGGTTGTATTTCCAGAGGTTGTTTATCCCGTACTTCTGTATGTAGACTTTAGGTATAAGCCTTTTTGGTATGTGAATACCGCATAGCGGATTCGCCTTAAGATTGTCAATTGCCTGATTCAAAAACTTATACAACGTAGGGCCTTCCTTTTCCAGCCTTGCAAACGCCTCTTTAAGCTTATCATCTGCAAAGTGGACGTATACGGGTCTGTTGCCTCTCATCTAACCATCAGGTTCGATTTTCTATACTTTGCAGCAAGGTCGGGGTTCCATATCCACACTACCTTGCTGTCCTTTATCGCTATCTTCCCGGAATCCTCAAGATAGCCTAATATGAGCACGAATGTCTGGTACATCATCTTCTTAGGCAGAGCGAGCCACAGGCTCCTCTTTGACCTGAATTCGCCCTTTTCCCTCAAGACTTCCTCTACCATAAGTACTGTGTCAAGTCTTGGGTAGTGAAGCATTTGTTCCTGCATAGTATTATATGGATGTATATAATATATAAACTTATCTACTACTTCTACTACCACCTGGTTTTACTCTACATGAAAAGGGGACGTAGGGAGTATTTCAGTCATACGTAGGGAGTTTTTTGACCTTTCCCGACAGGATTTTAGGGTGTTTTACGAGCGAAAACTCCCCATCAGTCGTGAAACGACCATTTTGTCATGATTTTGCTAAAAGCATGTAGAGTAGCCTTCAGCCCGCCACTAAACGCTGCCTTCGGCAGCGAAACGGCGGGCTTCGGCTCTCTATTTCAGCAGCCGTTTTGACCCCACACAAAACGACGAAAGGTTCCTTGAACTGCTAGGTTGCTAGCTTAGGGAGCCCCTCATTTTGCGAAGCAAAATTAGAGCTGGGCGACACTAAGGAAAGTGTCATATTTCTTTACCTTCTATAATATCAATATGGCAAAACACCATAAATCAAATGAACTCGCAGATGCGATAGGTGCAATATTTGTACTGCTCATATTCGGATGGCTAGCGTGGATGCTTTTCGCTAAACAGATTATTACATGGCTAACTAATCTCTTGGTCAGCATAGTTAATGCAATAATAGGCAATAGCTGAATTTCTCATTGTTTTAGGCATGGGGTTCTACGTAGCTTGGTGGATGGTGGAAACGAACAGAATACAATCTAGCTGGGGCTTTTGCTTACAATAGTGATATTCCTAATTCTAGGATACTTACAACTCGGTGTAAGCGGGCCTATACTAGTAGACAGTCCTCTAATTAGTCAGTGGGGTGTGGGCGTTCAAGAAACCCTCGCCATTTATGGCGACTG
>CAZLPL010000075.1:0-4969 GCA_964561405.1 Microcaldota archaeon | reverse complement strand
TAACAATCCAAGAACATCAAAGCAAAGAAAACTGACCTAGAAAACCCACACCTTTGGGTGTGGGTATATTTATATATAATCCTGGGGCCTTTCCATCACATGACCTGGCCTTGAAGGTCCCGCAGGCATGGTGTTAGGACTATGAAACATGCTATGAAACATGATATTCATAAAGCCTATGAAAATCCTAAAAATTAGACACCCGCGTGTACAGGTTTTTTGACATCGAAGTCAAAGATCCAGGCCTTCACTGAGTCGGACTAGCTCGAAACCAGTGGTTTCATAGCCCACTACCATTCCGTTCGAATTGGCTATGGTGCACAGGCCTATGCTCGATGCACCCATGTTGGCAGTTGACTGCGAGATGTTGCTGGAGAACTGCTTTATAACCTTCTCTTCATCTCCATTTAGCTCTCCGCTGACAACCATGCCTTTGTTCGTCAGGACATTGCTGGCGCCTACCGTACTGTAGCCGCATATACCCATCCTTACTACCTCAACACCAAGCGCGTCTTCAATCTCCTTAGTCTCCTTCCTGCCGTATTCCGGATTTACGAACGCGACCTTGTCATTTGCAAGTATATTGTTTCTTAGCGCATTCAGGTCGGTTCTGATCACGCTTATGTTGACATCTTCAAGCTGGGCCTTCAATCCGCTTATTTCAGACCTGTCTGCTATTTCCGGCAGAAGTATCCCATTGGAATTTGCCACTGCGTATATGCCTATCAGGCTAGATCCGTCAACAGTAGATCTCACCACCTTTGTCTCGAGAGTGTCCCGTATCAGCTTCTCTTCAGAAATAGTGGTCCTGCTGCTGAGTATTGTGAACAGGTCAGTGGCTATAGCGTAAGCGCCTATAAAGCTGCTATTGCCAATGCCTGCCTTCTCAACACTCATTTCTGATCCTTGCCCTGGGCCTCGTTGTTCCCGTCTTTTGCCTTAGGCTTTGAGTTGGCTGCAGGCTCGGCAGGCTTCTTTGCAGCGGCTTTGGGGGCTTCCTTATCCGAAGCCTTCCCTGCCTGTGTCTTTACTGCCTCCTTAGCGGCAGGCGCAACTGCCTGCTTCTCCTCTGCAAGCTTGACTTCAACTCCGGCCTGAGTCTTTGTCACAGCTACCTTGATCTGGCTGCCCTTCTTCACTATCCTGTTCATCAGGTAGTCATTCACCTTCTTGTCGATCTTTACCACTTCAGGGCTTGCTCCGTTGAACCTTGCAACGTGCTCCCTTAAGTATCCTGCAGCCTTCCTATGCTTTTTTGTCGAATGCACTCCTGCGAGCATGCGTCTGAAATTTACTGTCATGATAGGCATAACAATCACTCATTCTTTATCCTAAGCTTTCTCCTTCTCCAATCGCGCTGGAACTTGTTCATCTGCACCTTCCTGTGTGTCTTGACTACAGCGACAACTGGCATCCTCCTGTTCTGCTTCAGCTTCTTTCCGAGCCTCATCTTCATTCTAAGCGTCTTCTTGCTCACGAAACCACTCTATTTGCGTTTAAACTCAATCTTGCTTTCGGGCCTGTATGTTATCCTGCCCAAGATGTCCTTGAGCTGTTCCTCAGTCAACAGCGAGCGCAGCTTATTGGACTGCGCCAGCGATATTATGAGATCAAGCAGCTGCCCGTACAATTCATAATTTGACACCCTGACATTCATAAGCCTTTCATACGCGCCAACGGCCATAACCTTCCTTGCCATCGCCCTCTTCTGCTGCTCTATCTGCAGTGCGCGGTACCTCTTTTCGAGGGCTTTCCTTTGTTCGTCGGCTCCTCCAGCTTCAGTCACTTCAAGCGCCTTTATTTATCTCATTGGAAATCTTGTCCAGAAGGGACTTCCCACCAGGGGTTATCACTCTCCCTTCTTTGGTCGACTTTACGTATCCCTTCTTCTCCAAGGCATCGAATGCGTCCTTTATGACGCTTCCCCCGGCCCTGTAGTGGTGATGCCTCTTCACCCAGTGCGCTCTCTTGCTGCCGTACTTTGTCCTGAGCTTGGATACGCCTATCGGCCCCTTCAGATAAACCTGCCTGAGTATGGATGCGCACCTTGTGTAGAAGAAGTCGCCGTTCTCTGGGACGCGTTCCTTTCCTGGGCCCGTCTTCACATAATCAACGTACTTTGGCTTTGCTATGCCCGACTCCTTCAGTTTCCCGGCAGCAAGGTCTATAAGCTTCTGCGCTTCAACTTCTAATACATTCGCCATAGTAAAATTACCTCTAAAACCTCTAGAATTCCGATACTATATTATGCATTAGGTATATAATTATTGCTGTCTATAACCAATATCATATTCCGCATTTTATTCTCATCTTTATGCAATAACTGCAATGGTGCATCATATGAAACTTAATATAGCAGAGGACGGGGCTAACAGCATAGTAATAGAGTTTGTTGACATGGACAGGTCACTGCCTGAGATGATCAAGTCAAAGCTGATCGGGTCTGAGGAGGTCAAATTCGTAGGCGTGGTAAAGGAGAGGCCTGATGTGAATACGCCAAAGCTCATAGTAAAGTCCAGCAAGAATGCAAGAACCATCGTGCTTAAGGCAGTCGAAGAGCTCCAGGACGACATAAAGGAACTATCCTCAAAGATTCCCAAGAAATGATTATGAAGCCGGGATTGCGGATACTCGCAATAAACGTTCCGTCCTTCTCAGGAAGGGTGCAAAATCGTCGCTGCTAATATGCGTAGTGGGTCGCAAGGATGCCGTGGAGGGCGTTATGTCCTTCAAGGTTTCCATAGGCGGCACTGATTCTACCGAAAGTATATTGCGCCCCATAGCGTCATCGCGCTTCAAGGACCAGATACGCATAGCCGCGCTTAACGGAAAACTGTAGCAGGCACCAAATGTTGTGGACATGTGCGAGATAAGCTCAAGGTTCAGCGTCCCTGTGCTTGCCATAACCCGCAAGTAGCCGCATCCAGCAGACTTCAAGAAAGCCATACGGAAGGCTACGCATGCCCACTATCGTTCCAAGGCGACATTGCTGGATCGCGTATCAAAGTCTGCCAAGACCTCGAGGATGTCCGGATTCTATGTGCAGCACGTGGGTATTGGGAAGAAGGATGCGGCCTCGTTCCTCGAGACCTCTATAAAGCTCCTCAGGCTTGCACACCTGATAGCCAGCGGGGTGTCAGGAGGAGAGTCCAGCGGGCGCGTCTGACTGCCCAATTTCCGTGCGCACATCACGCTTATAAGCTATCCCTGCGAGTCACATATGTGTTTTCATGAAGGTGGGTTTTGAGGTCGTAGATAAGCTCATAGATTCGTACCGTGACCAGATGGTGGGCACGCTTTCAAGCATGATCCCGCTAAGGGCGGTCTCGCCCATGAGTGGAGGCGAGGGGGAATTCAAGCGCGCCGCATTCCTGCAGGGCATGCTCGAGTCTTGGGGTTTCAAGACTGGGCGGTACGATTATGTTGACGACACAGGCGTGCACAGGCCCAACATAATAACCCGCTTAGGCACGGCTCCAAGGACCATATGGTTTGTCGGCCACATGGACACTGTTTCAGAAGGAAATACCGACCTTTGGAGCAGCGACCCCTTTACCGCAAAGATAGATGGCGATCGCATATATGGTCGCGGCGCCGAGGATGATGGCCAGGGTGTCGTATCGTCAATGTACGCACTTAAGGCCCTGAAAGAATCTAAGGTACCGATGAAATATTCGTTCGGCCTTGCCCTTGTGGCTGATGAGGAGCTGGGCAGCAGGTTCGGCATGAAGAAGCTCATGGACGAAGGCATATTCAAGGAAGGGGATATGTTCATAGTCCCGGACTTCGGCTTTCCCGACGGTTCGGTGATAGAAGTAGGGGAGAAGGGGATGCTGTGGCTCAAGATAACTGTCACTGGGGTGCAGGTGCACGCGAGCATACCCGACCAGGGCAAGAATGCATTTCGATATGCGGCAAGGCTCGTCACCGACATAGACGAGATGCTACACTCCAAATATTCTGGCAGAAACCCAATATTCAGGCCTGACGTCTCAACATTCGAGATGACGCGACACGACAAGAACGTTGACAGCGTTAACATAGTGCCTGGCACGGACGTTTTTTACATAGACTGCAGGATACTTCCGCAATACAATCCCGATGAAGTGATATCGGATATAGAAGCAATTGCAAGGTCCCAGAAGTATTCTGATGTCAAGATTGTCGTAGAGACCTTCAACAGGGAAGATCCTGCTCCTGCGACAAGTGCTGATTCTGAAATCGTCAAGCTGCTGGAGTCCTCACTAAAGGACCTTCGCGGCATAAATGCAGTAAAGTCCGGTATAGGTGGGGGCACATGCGCAACCTTTCCCAGGAAGGCGGGCATGCAGGCGGCAGTTTGGATAACAAACCTCGACCTTGCGCATCAGCCCAACGAATTCTGTGAGATAGCGAACCTTGTTAACGATACGAAAGTATTTGCACACATAATGCTATAATGCGCCGTTGCCGCTCTTCCAAGCCTAGATGCTTTTTCAGGAACCGAAGACATAATCCGGCGCTATCCGTATGCTATCTCCACATGCACATTCCACATGCGCATTCGCAACGAGTCTACAAATCCGCGCCGATGCGTGGTAGCCGCGGCAAGCACCGCCCCATCATCCCACCCTAAGTGCAATCATCCCTCTTGTCATGCCCGCGAGTCTTAGGAGATCCCTTGCATTACTATGCTGGCTGGAGCCTGGATAGCTGTAGTCTCTCAAAAAGCGTGCAATTCCATTCAAGACGCGCACAGCATGGCCCACATGGAAGCCACGCTGTTGGATCTTACTGCTAGTTTAAGCCTTTCCATAGCACTCTCCTTCAAAATGTCTGGAGGTATTACTATTACGTATGCCATCAGGATCAGAACAGGGTGCAATCTTCTTATAAATACATAGCGGGAAAACCCACCTATTTTAAAGGTGGGACGAAAGCGAATGCGACTACAAAAGATATATAAATTTTAACGGACCAATAAACATTG
>CAZLPL010000074.1:0-5047 GCA_964561405.1 Microcaldota archaeon | reverse complement strand
AACACGAACGTGACCCCCCCCCCGATCGAACATATGGCATAACCCCTTTGTCAGAACGCACCGAAAGTAATCTTTGCATAATTATCCTCATCAAACCCAGCCTTGTATCTAAGTATCAATCTTATATCTTAATATAAGATTTAGATAAACATATATACCCTTAAGGTGGACGTAAAACTGTAAAGATGACGCCAAGATAGGGATTTGAACTCAAACTCCGCTCGGGAGCGAGAGGCATCGCTTGAGTGGATAGAGAGCAAGCTAGAGGAATATCAGGGGTCTGAGAAGCTAGAGGCGAAAGCAGATCCCTGAAGCCAAGCGTTTGTCGCTCCAAACGGTTAAAAATAGCGTCGGGTGTATTCGAACCGTAGTCCCTTAAATATGGGTCTTGAACTGTATTAGAATCAGGTAATTGAATGGGTTCAATATGGAGGCACAGGGAATTGAACCCAGGCCTGCGCCGTGTAAAGGCGCCATCCTACCACTAGACGATGCCTCCTTATTTAGAATGCTTCTCGAAGAATTTATCTATCTTTCTGATAGCCAAGCCTAATATGTCTTTCGGGGCCAGTGCGACTATTCGCATACTACCAGGCGCCCCGAAGCCCGAACCCCTTGCAACCTGTATCCCCTCCTCGAGGAGAAGCCCCTTCTCAATGTCCTTGTCATCCCTGAAGTCCAGCTTTTCCATGAATATCTTTGCAAGTATGTAGAATGCGCCCTTTGGCATAGATGCATGCATGTACTGGCTCTTGTTTACCAGACCATGCGCAAAGTGTGCACGGTCTTCCATCTGGGCGACCATCCTTGACACAGACTTCCTGTGCTCGGCCACATTAGATATTGCCTTGGCGAAGGCGTATTGCGCTGGTGTGCTTGAGGACAGCCTCATCCTTGCGAACGCCTCCAGCCTGTTGCGCACTGCCTCGGACCACACATCGTCTTCAGGGAGGGCTGCGTAGCCTATGCGAAATCCTGTCGCGTCAAATGATTTTGAGGCGCCTGCAAGAATTGCATGAGGTATTCCGCGCGCGACTTCGGATACGCTGGTGAACTTTACCCCCCTGTACACTATTTCATCGTATATCTCATCGCTTATGAGGAATATGTCATTGTCATTGCACAGACCAGCAAGCTCTTCGAGCACCTTCCTGCCCATAACTGTGCCTGTGGGATTGCTAGGGTTTGAGAAGAGCATGTACTTTGCGCCCCTGGCCCTGGAAGAATTGAGCTTTTTTCTAAGGGAATCCATGTCAATCCCCTCACCATTCTGCCAATCCGAATCAGCAAATATGGGAGAGCCTCCGCTGACGCGCAATGCAGGCACGTAAAGCGGATAATAGGGGCGTGCAATGACTGCGCGGTCTCCCTGGTTTATGAATATTGAATTTAAAAATGTTATGGCCTCGCTGACACCCTGTGTCACTGTTATCTTGTCTGGCGTTACGTCGACTTTGTAAATGCGCCTATAGCGTGCAGATATTGCCTCCCTGAGCTCGATTATGCCAAGCGGATAGGAATAGCCAGTGTACCCTTTCTTAAGGGCGGATACAAACTCGCGCCGGAGATAGCTTGGTGTTGGAAAGTAAGCAGTGGGATCGCCCCTGTTGAGGCTTAGTATCTTGTGCCCAGATCTTGCCATCTGCTCTGCAAGATCCCCCTCTTCCTCTATGGGGTTGTCTGCCATCATGCTCCGTCTTGATAGCGCACGCATCTTAGCACTTGACACACATTTGCTTTTATTGCTTACTGCAGATAAACTATAAAAACAGGTGCAATCAGGGATTTAAATGGAAGTTCTTGGGATTTCAGGAAGCCTTAGGAGGGGTTCGTATAACACAGCACTGTTGAAAGTTGCGGCAGGCCTTGCTCCCGAAGGGATGCGAATAGAAATTGCAGACATATCTGGCATACCCATCTTCAATGCGGACCAGATGGAGTCTGAACCTGAATCCGTGAGGAGCTTCAAAGAAAGTGTAGCCAAGGCAGACGCCCTGCTCATCGCAACCCCGGAATACAACTATTCCATAACAGGAGTGCTCAAGAACGCGATTGACTGGATATCTAAGCCGGGAGATACATCTCCACTTGTTGGCAAACCAGTTGCAATAATGAGCGCATCTACAGGCATGATAGGCGGCGAGAGGGCGCAGCTCCACCTTAGGCAGATACTCGTGTCGCTTGACATGCACGCGGTGAACAGGCCGGAAGTGATAGTTACATTTGCAGCCCAGAAGATGGACGCAGAAGGCAATCTCTCGGACCAGCACGCTAAGGAGCTGATTGCAGAGCTTCTGAAGGCGCTGGCAAGACTGGCCGGACCTGCGCAGAAGTAGCACTTACTTATCAACAAGTTTTGCGCTCTTTATTATGTACATTCCGCGGTCCTTCATCCATTCGGTGTGGGCGCGCTTTATCTCTATGCGCTTCCTGAACAGCGGTGCATCCAGCACGAAGCTCTCGGCCTCGCCGCCCTCGAAGAGCAGGTTTATGCCGTACTTCTTGTTGAGCTCCCTGAGCTTGGCTATCATGTCGTTATCGATCCTCCTGCCCAGGAACGTCTCGTCAAAGCCCTCTGCGGATACGGATGTGATTATGGCATTGAACCTCTTTGATATCTCCTCGAGCTCTTCTTCAGGGTCTATGTGCCAGAGCGGGGCGAAGTGGTCTATGTTAAGTTCGGCGGCTGTGTGGTTCACCCTGTCACCCTGATACTTGCTGTACGTGGCGCCAGTGACCAGGAACTCGACATTGTTGTCCTTGAGCACCTTCGCCAGGTCCTTGAGCTCCTCCTCCTTCTTGCCTTCGGTGTCAGCGAAGATGTGCCTGACCCCTAGCGCCTCGGCCTGCAGCTCAGTGAACTTCACGTTGGGATAGTGGAACATGTAGCTCTCCTTGGAGGTGGAGACCATGGTTATTAGAAGATCAATAGGTATGCCATGCTCTAGCGCCTTGTGGTAGGCCAATGTGGAATCCTTGCCTCCGCTGAATAATACTGCATTTGCCATGAAGATCATGCCTTAGGACAGTCCCAAAACCCAGATATACTATAAGAAGGTGCAGATATTATAAATTTGCGGATTGGCCGGCTTCCTGCGCATTATTTCGGATGGGATGCGGCAAGCTTCTTCTTCACGTGCTTGAGCGCGGAGAACATGTCCCTGTCCATCTCCTCCAGCCTCATGCGTATGTACTTGGATTGGTCCTTCATCCCAGGTATTATCCTGTAGTCGAGCGCGTTGACCCTCCTCTTGGTCTTGTCTATCTCGACCACAAGCCTCTTGAGGCCCTGCTCCCTCTGCGCCACGGCTATTATCGAGTTTGTGGCGCGCGTGAACGAGTCGCTTATGTCATCCACGGCAAGGCTTCCGGGCATTATGGAGTATGACATCTTTGACAAACGCTGGACCCTCTCCACCTCAGGGATGCGCACACCCATGATATTCTTTATCCTTATCCTTATCGGGGTGGCAGGCTCCTTGTGGAGCGCCATCTCCTGCAGCTCGAAGTTGCCCACGTACGCAGATGCTATTGTCACTGACTTGTAGGACTGCTGCATAAGGTCGTTGAGCATGGCCCTGGACTGCTTGGACTGCTTGAGCATCTTTAGGAACTCTATTACAAGTATCTCCCTCTTCCTTTTCAGTATGCTGTGCCCCTTCCTCGCAACATTGATCCTCCTCTTGATGTCTATCAGGTTCATTCGGGTGGGATTTATGTTTGCCATTATGCAGTCCCCTTCTTGTAGTACTTGGCTATGAACTCCTTCTTGAGCCTTGTGAGCTCGCCCTCAGGCATCTCTGATAGGAGGTCCCAGCCTATCTCAAGCGTGTCCTCTATGGACCTGCGCTCGTAGAATCCCTGCTTGAGGAACTTGTTCTCGAAGTCGTCCCCGAACTTCAGGTACCTCTTGTCGCTGTCGCTAAGTGCCTCGGCGCCAACTATAGCGCTCAGGCTTTTGGCGTCCTGCGCCTTTGCGTACAGGCCGTAGAGCTGGTCGGACACGCCGCGGTGGTCCTCCCTGGTCTTGCCAGCGCCTATTCCATTTGACATCAGCCTGGATAGCGATCCCAGAGGTTGTATTGCGGGATAGAGGCCCTTGTTCACAAGGTCCCTTGACATGAATATCTGCCCCTCGGTTATGTACCCTGTGAGGTCTGGTATGGGGTGGGTAACGTCGTCGCTAGGCATCGTCACTACGTCAAGCTGTGTTATGCTTCCGTTCCTCCCTGCGACTATGCCTGCACGCTCGTAGAGGCTTGCGAGGTCCGTGTACATGTATCCCGGATATCCCCTCCTTCCTGGAACCTCTTCCCTTGCGCTCGAGAGTTCCCTGAGAGCTTCTGCGTAGTTTGTCATGTCATTTAGTATTACAAGGACGTGCATGCCCTTCTCGTAGGCAAGGAACTCCGCAGTTGACAGCGCAAGCCTTGGAGTTATAATCCTCTCTATGCTCGGGTCGTCCGCGAGATTTATGAACGCTACCGCCCTCTTCAGCGCGCCGGTCTTCCTGAACTCACTTACGAAGTATGAATAATCGTCATAGGTTATGCCTATTCCGGCGAAGACCACGGCAAAGCTCTCGCTCGAGTTCTTGACGTTCGCCTGCCGGGTTATCTGCGCGACAAGCTGGTTGTGCGGCAGGCCGGATGACGAGAATATGGGAAGCTTCTGGCCCCTCACCAATGTGTCCAGTCCGTCTATTGCGGATATCCCGGTTTCTATGAAATCGCTAGGATACCTCCTTGACACGGGATTAATAGATGCGCCGTTTATGTCCCTCTTCTCTTCGTACGACACCAAAGAGCCCCCGTCCCTTGGCCTGCCCTGGCCGTCAAAGACCCTGCCCAGCATGTCCTCGCTTACACCCATATTGAACGTCTCCCCCAGGAAGCTCACTGAAGTGCTGCTCACGTTTATGCCATCGGTAGGGCCGAAGACCTGAACCACTGCCTGCGTGCTGCTAGTGTCGAGCACCTGGCCGAGCCTGGTCTCCCCGTTGGGCAGCTTTATCCTTACGATCTCATTGTACTGCGCGTTCCTGACC